>JAOUCZ010000035.1 GCA_029859505.1 Lysobacterales bacterium
CGACAATGAAATTTACGGCAATACCGGTGGTCAGCGAAGTGGTGCCACACCGGTTGGGGCAGTCACCAGTACAACACCTGAAGGCAAGGGTGAACGCAAAAAAGACATCATGGCCATCATGGCTGCGCACCGGATTCCATATGCCGCTACCTTGTCGATCGGACATCGCAAGGATTTCTTACGCAAAGTCAGGTACGCCCGCTCGGTGAAGGGTTTTCGTTTCCTGTTAATGCTGTCACCTTGTCCGACCGGTTGGAAATCCGAGCCCGATCAGAGTGCCGAGCTGATAGACCTCGCGGTTCGCAGTGGTCTGTTTCCGCTTTACGAGGTGTTTGACGGCCGCCGCTACCGTATTAACCAGCGGCCTGACAGCACTTCCATAGAGCCCTATATCAAACAACAACGACGCTTCAGGCAGGTTTGGAATAACACGGATGCCCTGCAGGCTTTTATTGATGCACAGTGGCAATACCTGGATGGCATGGCCACGGTGTTCCCGGCGAAAGACGAAGACTACGAGGGCTGAATTACCTGATTAAAACCAGGCCCAGATCTAATCCTCGAAACCATCCTCAAAAACCGTTTCGCCGATGGTTATGACAGACAGGGCACCCGGATCTACAATCACACCATCGGCGGTTTCATCATGGTCCCCGCGACCGCCGTCCACAAATTTGAGTGTCACTTTGCCGGGTGTCACGGTCGCGCCAGTTGTGCCGTCATCAAGAAACTCGTACCACTGGTCGCTGAACTTGTAGTAGCTCGAAGCAGAAACCTCTTCGGGAAACTCAATTTCAACTTCAATCGCCGCGCCAGGCGTGAGTCCATTAACATTGAAGCCCAGTGCGCCGAGAGGGAAGCTGACCTCCTGAGGGAAACTGACACCCAGAGGCGAACTGATACCCTGGGGTAATGTGCCAAGCGTGGCCGGGTCGATGGCGGTAACATTTGTCAGGAAGGTGCCTGGTGGTGACTGGATTGTCAGGAGTCCGCCACCATTAAAAGCGGGAATTGCCGTGGCATTTAACCCGTAAACAAATGCAGCACCCGTTATGTATACAAAACTCGAACCATTGTAAATATCTGATGCTGGTGCGCCGACAAACAATGTCGTGCCATCAAGCGCGAGCGAAGCTCCAAATTGCTGAATAAATGAGACATTTCCTGGGTTTGTCGGAGGCCACAACTCGCCGTCTTCCACCCACTCACTGCCTGTGTGGGAAAATGAATAAATTGAGCCTCTGGCACCGTTCCCGCTTTGCTGGGCACCGGCAACGACTGCCTGACCGTTGGTCGCTACATCAGAACCAAACCAGTCGCTTTGTGCACCATTGGAAGCCGTTTTTTTGGCCTTGAAGTCCCAGCTGCCTGATGAGCGATCGAAGATCGATATCGAGCCGGAATCAGTACCGTTGTCCACGTCATCATCCATCCTTGCTCCGACCACTGCAATATCGCTTGAAATTGCAACTGACCAGCCAAATTGGTCGTCAGCCAGGACGTCAGTCGCGGGTAGTGTTGTTGATGAATCGGTCCATCCACCAGCTCGTGTAAACACATAGGCAGAACCCGCTCCTGACGCAGTCCAATGTGGTGCACCTATCACAATGGTGTCATTATCGATGGCGACAGACCACCCAAAATTCTGGTTGGTGCCTGCGTTGGGCGGCAATAGTTTTGCGGTCTTTTGCCAGGTCCCGGAAACCAACTCAAATACGTAAGCTGATCCGGAGGCAGTGCCCTCGTCATTGTCATAGGCAACGCCTACAACAATAGTGTCATTGTCGATATCCACTGAAACGCCATAATTTTGATAGGAGGTATCCGTGTCCTGTGGCAAAAGCTCTACACCGTCATCCCAGCCATTGGGGCCACGGGTAAAAACATGTGCCGAGCCATGAAGATTAGATCCCACATTGATGTCATCCTGCGGGGCTCCGACAACGATCACATTGCGATCAATGGCGACACTGCTTCCGAAGTTGTCGCCCGCTGCAGCAGACGCCATCACCAGCTTTTTTTCCTCTTGCCACAAGCTAGTTAGAGAATTTTTCAAATAGACATAGGCGGCACCAGAGCCATTGCCACCATCATCGTCGAGGCGTGACCCGATGACGGCCCGATCACCGTCAACATCGACGGCATACCCGTAACCGTCGCCCTGGGCTGCATCTGATGCGAATATTCTATCTAGCTCTGTCGTGCTGATTTGTGCATAAGCATTTGCAATAGAAAATAAAAAAGAAATTCCGAGTATCAGGTTCAGGCTGTATCGAACATTATTTTTCATATGGTTTTCTCCCGGCAATCAAAAACACTCAAAGAATAAATATGAGGCGGGTGTGGCTAAAATCTGTCGTTCTTATTCTTTATTGATGACATTACTTTACATCATTTTTGGAGGGAGTGTGTCGTGGGCATCCCTGCGCCCACGGTGTACCGTTCATACCCCAGGGCACCCTCTCGACCAGTTCCTGGCAGCCCAGGCTGGCTTCTCGACGGGTTCCCCGTCTCACCTTCTCACCTTCTCCTGAACATAAAAAAAGCCCCGGATTTCGGGGCTTTTTCAGAAAAATTGGATTGTTGTGCTATTTAGTCGGAGCCTCGTCGTGGCATTCCGTACAATCAACTTCCTGACCGGGAGCAGTCTCATCATGCTCAAGATCGGTAACATAGGTATGGCAATCAATACATGAGAAATCAGCATGGTCTTCAACGAAGAAACCACCGGCAGGATTATGAACCTGAGGACGGTCAGGGTTGCTTGGTGGATCACGATCGGCGTCTTCGTGGCAATCCATGCAGGTTTCGTTATTACTCAAATCCTCGGCGAGGACCGGTGCTCCAAAGCTAAAAGCCAGTAAGGAGATGAAAAATGCAAAAGTGAGTGTTTTGATAACGCTATTTTTAGAAATCATGGCATATCCTCTTCATTCAACAGAATTGATCCAGGACTTTACATGTAATGGCTTGAACCAACTCTTGTTTTATATTGGTTGCTGCAACACGGTTCAAAAATAACCGGCGTCGGTATTATTACATAAATCCGGGTAATAGCAGCACCATCTTTTGGTTAAAAAGGCATAAAAAAACCCCGCCAGGTGGCGGGGTT
Organism: Lysobacterales bacterium; assembly: GCA_029859505.1. Taxonomy (GTDB): domain Bacteria; phylum Pseudomonadota; class Gammaproteobacteria; order Xanthomonadales; family SZUA-36; genus SZUA-36. The sequence goes on from JAOUCZ010000035.1 coordinate 3,113, forward strand.
TTTTCACGATCGGATAAAACTCAGGGCAGGTTGACCCATTCCACCCACTCTTCCATTTCTCCCAGGCTACAGCCGAACTTCAGATGGCCGTTGCCCAGTTCCTGTTCAACCACGATCTGTTCGCAGGAACAACCGGCGGTATCGAAGATATCAAAGGATGCTTCCGGTCCAACGCCGTTCGGGTCCTTGGTATCAAAGATACGGTCAGCATCCACAAGCGCAAAATTATTCGTACGCAATTCGCGGGTGGGAGCGGCTTCCGGAATCATGGTGCCCGGGCAGTAATCGGCGTCGTCTGTTACACCATCACCATCACTGTCCTTGGCCAGGAACAATACCAGGCCATCATGATCTGATGATCGCAACACGGTGTTTTCGTCATTGATCAGGTCAACTGCCGCATCGGCATTGCCCCGGCCAAACTGGAAGTCACGAATCAGTTCATCCAGACCGGTGCTGGTTAAAGCGTGATCCAGTGTCTGGGCATTTCCACGGAAGATGAAGGAATACCTCTCACCGGCATCGATCATCAACACCTGGTCAAGCAGATTTGGGTCAACCAGGTCAGGGCCATAATTAAGATTGTCTTCAGGTACAATCTCACCCTTCATCTGACCGGTTACATCCACGTAGCTATCGGTAAATTCAAAGGCGTTGAAATCACCCGCGACCACCAGGTTGATATCGGGGTTGGCCGTTTGCAGATCCTGGACCTGCTGTGCCACGAACTGTGCCTGTGCAAGACGTTTCGCCTGCACCCGGTCAGCTTCGCTGCCGTCAATACCACCGAGTGAACGGCTATGTATGGAAATCACTGCAATCGGGAAATCACTGCCATCAGCGACCTGCCGTCCCTCGAACAATAACGGTGGCCGGTCGTTGAGCAACGAATCGTCATAGCCTGGCACCTGGAGAATTTCCCAACGTCCCAACTGGGTGACCGAATCCATTTCTACCGTGTCGAGTACCAGGAAGCCGACATCAATTCCACCTATGTCATTGCCTTCCTCGAGGTAAGGGGTGTAATTCAGAGTGTCATCATCTGCCTTGATCTCATTAGCCAGGTCTTGCAGAACCTTCAGGCTTTCGACTTCACTGACCGCCAGGATATCGGGTGACATCAATACGGTACGGATATAGCCCGAGAACTTGGTGAGACGCCGCATGTATTCATCGCTTGAAACAACGGTTTCGTTAGTAGGAGGCTCATACTCGAAGCCTGTCTCCGGATCGATCCTGGGAATGTCCGGATCATCAATGTCATCGAACAACCTGAACAGGTTCAGGGCGCCAACTGTCATTTCAGCTACTTCGGTTTCCCGCACGGCCTGTGGCAGGGTTGCCGCTGTAACCGTCAATGAGGACGGCCACAACTCGTAGCCGCCGAACTCAAAACCAATGGCACCCGTTGCATCGAACGAAGAGCCTGCCGGAATTACCTGGTTGGGTAAGCCGAGTTTATCGGGGTCCAGTTCAAAGACTTCCGGGTTTCCATCCCATTCAGGTAGTCCCGCGATTCCGGGAAATTCGATTCCAGGTTCACGGAAGGTGCGTGCGGGGGCTGCAGTGATATGCACCTCGGCAACAGGATCCGGATTGAAGCGCTGGTTGGGACCGGTAACGCTACCGCCGGTAATCTGGACCAGCATACCTTCATAGCACTCGAATTCGATAGCACAGGAAGGCTGTGTGGGGTCAGGCGAAGGCACGGTCGCATCAAATACGACGGGTGCCGGTACCGTACCGCTACCATCAACGGTAACAGAATCAGCCGAAATCTCGGTGAAGCCAAAGAATTCCTTTATCTCACCGTTAACATCCACCAGGTCTCCCACTGCAACAGCAGGTGCACTTCCGGTATACACAAAGATGCCGTCTGATGTGTCGATGTCGCCGTCACTGCGGGCATCAACTGACTGCATAAAGAATCCGTCGGTTGCCAAGGTTGTCACGACATCATCGTTGGTCAGTACCTGGTTGCCGTTGAATGGGCTGGAAGCGCCTGAGCCCTGTATTTCCCAAATTTCGAGTTCCAGTAATTCCGGCGGTGGATTACCATCTGTTACCACCAGGTTCTGGAATGCGATTGCTTCGGAGCCGCCATTCATCTGTGCGGTAAGTGTGACGGTGAGTGTCGAACCCTCACCCGCAATAGATGTACTGAAGGTGGCCAGATCATTGGTCAGAACTGTGCCTTGCATGAGCATCGGGTCGTTCAGAGTAAATTCTGCACCACCCTCCATCGTATAGGTATGACTACTCGATTCATCTACCGTGCTCGAGAAAGCAGTCAGTGTGGCCGCCCCGTCAACGCTATAGGTCCACTCGAATGCGTCGCTCGATTCGAAATCACCCATTGCACCCATATCAATTGAAAGACCAAGACCACTGGCGCCACTGACATCAAATTCCCATGTTGCGCTTACCGGTCCGCTGTTTTGGGGATTTTCAGTATCGGTTGCTCCGAAAAACTCATCGGTATTCCCGTCTTTTATCATGCCGAGTGAATCAGCAGGGAAAATGACCAGGCTGTCATCCAGTACTGAAAAAGGGATTGTGCTGGATACACCACGCTGATATTTCTGGAAGCCGTCGCCCGCTGAGGCAAATGCGCCATCGTACGGGTTGGTAAAGCTGTTCAGGTTCAGATTGGTGCTGTCCACCATATCGAAAGCGATACCCGGTGGTGGAGGTGTGTTGTCGTCCGTAACAATCAGGTTTTGAAACGCAAAAGCCTCGGTGCCGCCATTTGTGTCTACTGTCAGTGTGACAGTCAGGGCTGCGCCCGTTCCGGTCAGCAGCACGCTATGTGTTGTCAAATCATTGGTCAGGGTTACGCCATCCACTTGCGCCGGATCATTCAAGGTAAAAGTTGCGCCACCTTCCAAGGTATAAGTGTGATCAATTGATTCATCCACATTGACGGTGAAGGCTGGCAGAACCGGGCCGCCGTCTATACTGTAGGTCCATTCAACCGTGTCGCTGCTTTCGAAATCACCCATTGCGCCCATATCGATCGAGAGACCAAGGTTACTTGCACCGCTGATATCAAATACCCAAGTTGCACTCACGGGTCCACTGTTATCACCATTTACGGTATCTGTTGCTCCGAAAAACACATCGGTATTTCCATTTTTGATGATGCCCAGGCTATCACTCGGGAAAATGACCAGGCTGTCATCCATTATTGAAAAGGGAATTGAAGCTGATACGCCGCGCTGATATTTTTGAAAACCGTCGCCCCCCGAAGAAAAAGCACCGTTGTACGGATTGGTAAAGCTAATCAGGTTTTGATCGGCACTACCTACCATATCGAAAGCCAGGTTTCCGGCAATGGCACTTCCTGTCATCAGGAGCGATAACAAAGCGAGGGCTGCTGATCTGGCGGTAGCATGTTTTAACGAGGTGAGATTAAATAAATTTCTACTGAGTCGGTATTGATGCATTTCATATCCTCAAAGTGTGGGGGATTTAAGTTTGCCGGGCCCGAGTAACGAAATGTTTGAGCGAGTGCCAAACACATCTTACCCGTGTCTTCCTGAGGACATCGGCTTTGAATAGTATAGGAGTTTAGCGCAGCTTTGTGTACAACTATTACTATTCACCATTGCTAACTCGCGCCTTTTTATTCTGAACAGGTGTCGCGATTTACAGCTTCTCTGGTTTACACTGCGTGCCTGCAGGTTCAACGGGAGAGATGTGGTGCGGGTTTTGGCGAGATTTAGTCAGATGGTTCTGAGTTTCGGTTTGCTGTTGTTCAGCATATTGTCTATCGCCAGCGTCCAGGCCCCGGTGCCCGAGACAGCTTATGCTGATATGCACTGGCGCCAGGTAGGTCCCTTTCGAGGTGGCTGGGCCACTGCGGTTGCCGGACACCCGACAAAGACAACCACTTTTTACTTTGGATCAGCCGATGGTGGAGTCTGGAAAACGGACAACGCCGGTGTGACCTGGGGGCCGCTATTTGAGCAACAGGGCAGTGCATCTATCGGCGCGCTGGCTATCTCTCCCAGCAACCCGGACGTGATCTGGGTAGGTACAGGCCAAATCCAGCAGCGCTGGGATATTGTTGATGGGGACGGTGTTTATCGTTCCATCGATGGTGGTGAGAACTGGGTGCATGTGGGGCTTGGTGATACACGACACATAGGCGACCTGTGGGTTGATCCTGACGATGAAAATACCGCGATAGTTGCAGCGCTGGGTCACGTTTTTGGCCCCAACCGGCAACGTGGTTTGTTCCGGACTCAAAACGGCGGTGAGAGCTGGGAGCATGTGCTCTACCTGGATGATACAACCGGTGCTGCGGATCTCGCATTCAGCGCAGATGCGCCCGATATCCTTTATGCCTCATTGTGGCAGGTCCAACGTCATCCGTGGCTGGATTACTTTCAACCCACGGTGGGTGGTAATAGCAGTATCTGGCGTTCCACCGATGGTGGACGTAACTGGACGACTGTGGGTGGGGCGGGTTTGCCGACAACCCCATTGAGCCGCATCGAGATTGCTGTCGCACCCGGTCATCGTGCGCAACGTGTATGGGCGTCTGTTGATGCCGCGGGTGGCGGTGGTCTTTACCGTTCTGAAGACGGTGGTGCCAACTGGAAACTTGTTAATGATGACAGCAGCCTGGCGTCCAGTTATATGGCCTGGCTGACGGCTGACCCGCATGATGACAACACCGTGTGGGCTGGTGGCCAGCCGCTGCGCCGATCAACTGACGGCGGTGCGACATTTACCATCGTTCGCTCATCTCCCGGTGGTGATGATTATCATGCACTGTGGATTGATCCGAAGGATACCAGTCGCATGATTACCGGCGCCGACCAGGGAGCCGTGGTGACCTTCAACGGCGGTGCAAGCTGGAGCAGCTGGTTCAACCAGCCGACCGGTCAGTTTTACCGGGTCGCGGTGGATAATGGTTTCCCCTATCGCATTTACAGTGGTCAACAGGACAGTGGCACCGTTTCGATTGCCAGTCGTAGTGATTACGGCCGCATCAGTTTTCGTGACTGGAATCCGGTGGGTGGCGATGAACGTGATGGTGATGTGCCGGATCCGCTCGACGCCAACATTGTTTATGGTGCCGGTCTGGGTGGTCGTATATCCAAGTGGAATGCAACCACAGCCCAGGCGCAGAATGTTTCTCCATGGCCGGTTTCGAGTTATGCAGAAAACCCACGTGAGGTTGAATATCGTTACGACTGGATAACCCCGCTGGCCATATCGGCCGTACCACCCCACGCCATGTATACCGCGGCACAGATGTTGTTCCGCTCAACCGATGGTGGACAAAACTGGCAAACCATCAGTCCTGATTTGACCGGTGCCGACCCGCTGGCCACCGGTTGTACCGATGATTCGCCGGTTGATAAGGCCACAGCCTGTGGCTATGCCAGCATATTTGCAGTTGCTCCTTCGCCCCTGCAGGACGGCCTGGTGTGGATCGGAACCAGTAACGGACTTGTACACCTGACAACAAACGGGGGTAAGGATTGGCAGAACGTGACACCGCCAGGGCTTGAGGACTGGAGCAAAATCAGCCTGATTGACGCATCAGCCGTAGATATGAAAACGGCTTACGTGGCGGTTGACCGGCATCGTCTGAATGACTTTTCTCCGCGTGCCTATGTCACCCATGACGCCGGTAAGAGTTGGCGGGAAATCGGAAAGGGACTGCCTGACGGAGCCTACCTGAAAGTTGTACGAGAAGACCCTGAACGCCCCGGTTTGTTATATGCCGGCACCAGTCGTGGTGTGTTTGTATCTTTTGATGACGGTGAAAACTGGCAGAGCCTGCAGCTGAACCTGCCTACCACCGGGGTCAACGATTTGCTGGTCCATGAAGACGACCTGGTCATTGCCACCCAGGGCCGGGCCTTGTGGGTTCTGGACGGGGTAGGGCCGTTGCGCCATCTGTCTCACACAGCTGTTGCAGGCCAGCCTCAGCTGGTAGAACCGGAAACCGCCATCAGGTTACGTTTTAATCAGAACAAGGATACGCCGCTGCCGCCCGAAGAACCGACTGGAGAAAACCCACCGGCGGGTGCGGTCCTGGATTACATATTACCAGACGGTTTCAGCGGGCCGGCCCGACTGGAAATTCTCTCGGCTGATGGCAGTGTGGTACGCACTTTCGATAGTGAAATTACGCCTCCGCAGGCAAATGCCCGCATATATTTTGCCGAGACCTGGTTAGGTAAACCACAGGCTTTACCCGCCAGTGCCGGTCATCATCGTTTTGTCTGGAACCTGCGTTACCTGCCTCCCCCGACGCTGGAATCACAGTATTCAATTGCTGCTGTACCGGGGAAATCCACGCCGATACTTCCTGAAGGTGCGTTCGTATTGCCGGGTAGCTACACGGTGAAACTGATTGCCGGTGGCAAAACTGTCTCAAGAACGCTGGATATTGAACTCGACCCAAGAGTCGCTGTGACACAGAATGATCTTGTTTCCCTACTCGAGTTTCAACAGCAGGTGAAGGCGGTTTTGGCCCGCGCGGTGACCCTGCATGAGGAGATTGATAAAGGCAACGAAGAGGCCAAAGCGTCAGCGGTCGCCGACACACCGCGAAAGGTTGCCGAGGCGTTGACGGCCCTGGCTATTGATCTTGAGCACACGGATTTACCACCAACCTCCCCACAGCGGGAGCTGTTGGAGTATGAGAAGACTCGTTTTGAAAATGCTGAAAACGAATGGAAAGGCCTGGTCACCGGTTCCGGCCAGTAAACCACTCTGGGTAGAAGATGAGCATTAAACGCGACACCATTCTCATTTCTGCAATCACTGGCCTCGCCTTGATTTTGCGGTTGTGGCAGATCAATTCCGATCTCTGGCTGGATGAGATCATTACGATCGTGCGATACATGCGCTTGTCGCCATTCGAAGCTTTACTCACTTTCCACTCTGCCAATCAACACCTGCTTAACAGTGTTTTAGGCAGTATCAGTATTCATGTTTTTGGTGAGTCAGTATGGGCTGTTCGCTTGTCCGCACTACTATTTGGTGTTGCCACCATTCCGGCTTTCTTTTTACTGGCGCGCCTGGTGACAGAACGTCGGGAAGCCATCGTTGCCACGCTGTTTCTGACCCTGTCCTATCACCATGTATGGTTTACACAGAATGCCCGTGGTTACTCGGGAATGATCTTTTTCACCGTGTTATCCACTTTTTTTCTGATTCGCTGGCTAGGGGGTCCCGAGAAGGCAGGACGCAGGGATTTGCTATGGTTTTCTTTAAGCGGTGTGCTTGGCATGATGTCGCTTTTAAGTTTTGCATTCATACCGGTTGGCCAGTTTTTGATAGCACTTATTCAATTGTTGAAAAGCCGTAACTGGTCCGCTCTTCGTTTGTTGATTTCCAGTGGTGTATTGATGGTGGCGTTAACCCTGCTGGGTTATGCGGCCACCATACCTTCCATCAGAAGCTATTTTCTAGGTGACTCAGAGGATAATTTTCTAGGTGGCTCAGGGGGTATCTCTCAGAATCTGGCCTCTTTCTCCTCACAGCTTGAGGCTGGATGGAAGATGCTCCTGGACGGGTTGATCATTGCTCTGCCCGCTGTGGCCATACCCGCACTGCTGATTGGTGTGGTCATTGCACTGACCGGTTGGGTCAGTTACCTGCAGCGTATGCGTTTTATCGCGTGGATACTTGTTTTGCCGTCCTTGTTCAATATCCTCTTGTTGGCACAGTTGAATTGGATTGTATTTCCACGTTCTTTTTTGTATATCCTGCCATTCGGAATCCTGGTCCTAGTACGGGGTGCTTTCGTAATGAGTGACTGGGCGGTTCGGCGCTCTGGTTCTCCTGGCTGGGGGGTGCATGTTCTACCCGTTTTGATGCTGATTGCTTGTGCTGTAACCCTTCCATTCAACTATAAATATCCAAAACAAAATTACACCGGGTCACTGGCGTATACCCGGGCGCTGGCAGGGCCGGATGATGTCATTGCTGTGGTGGGTTACCTGGAGTATGGATACAGGTATTTATACGATCCGGAACTGGTCTTTCCACAAAGCGTTCAGGAACTGGAGGCATTGCGGGGACCGGACCACCGTTTGTGGGTACTTAATTCATTCACCATGGATATGAAAATGCGGCTGCCGGACATCCGTGACTATCTAAAGCAGGAGTTTCAACTTGAGCAGGTTTTTCCCGGAACACTGGGCGATGGTAATGTTTACCTGAGGGTTTCGCCGGAGCAGGCTGAGCCCTGACGTAGTGCTTGAAAAGTATAGCGAAGACGCATGGTCCCTGGGCAGGTATGTTTCTCTTTGTCAGCTGAACAGACTAGAATGGCCTTCAAACCTGAAATCAATGGATGTGATGTGAAAAGTGCCTTCGTACTGACCACCCGGCTGGCTATCGCGGCTGTTTTATATTGCCCGGTGCTTTTTGCGGCACCGGGATCGGCTCCGCCTTCCGTGATCGTGGCGCAGGCGGAAGTGAGATCTTTCCCCTTATCTGCCGAGGCGCTGGGTAACGCCAGGTCCAATGAGTCAATCAATATCCGTCCCAAGATCACCGCGACATTAACCGAAATTCTGTTTGAAGAGGGACAGGAAGTTGAAGCAGGTGATGTGCTGGTCAAGTTAGATGATCTTGAGCAGGTGGCCGATCTCGCTGCCGCAAGAGCTGCGCTGGTCGATACGGAGGCAAGTTACAATCGATCAAGTGAGCTTTTCAGAACCAACGTGGTTTCCAAGTCGCAGTTACTTCAGGATGAAGCCAAAAAAATTGCGGATGAGGCTATGGTATCAGTGGCCGAAAAGCGTTTCGCCGACACCATCGTACGGGCACCTTTCGCCGGTCGTATTGGGTTGAGACGCGTCTCTCTCGGTGGTTTGCTTGATCCGGATACGGTGATTACCACGCTTGATGACACGCATATCATCAAGGTGGATTTTGACCTTCCGGAGATTTACCTGTCACGGCTTGAGCCCGGACTGAAGGTGCTGGCACATAGTGCGGCTTATCCGGACCGTGATTTTGCGGGTGCGGTTTCCAGTGTGGATACGCGGGTTGACCCTGTCAGTCGCAGTATACGGGTACGTTCGGTGATGCAAAATCCTGACGGTGATCTGAGACCGGGTATGTTTCTGACCGTGAATTTGCTGAATGATACCGTCGAGGCACTGGTGATTCCGGAACGTGCCCTGATACCCGAGCGAAGTGTGCAGTATGTGTATGTTGTGGGTGACAACCAGGTTGTTGAAAAGCGAGCTGTGCAAATTGGCAGAAGACGTCCGGGTGAAGTCGAGATATTGGGCGGTTTGTCAGCGGGTGAGGTGGTCATTGTTGATGGCACACAGAAGGCGCGTGACGGGCAGCCTGTGAAAGTTTTGACGAGAGAAACCGACTAGCCATGCTTATCTCTGACTACTCGGTTCGCAGGCCGGTTTTCGCCAGTGTAATATCCATGTTGTTAATTATCATCGGACTGGCATCCATGCTACAGCTGCCGGTACGCCAGTATCCGGATGTGGACTCACCGGTAATATCCATCGAAACACGTTATCGCGGTGCATCTGCAGAGGTCGTGGAAACCAAGGTAACCCAGGTTATCGAGGATCGTATTGCCGGTATCGAAGGTATCGAAAAACTGACATCGAACTCTCGTGATGAACGTTCGGATATCCGCGTAGAGTTTAGTCTTGACCGTGATGTTGAAGCGGCTGCAAACGATATACGAGACCGCATTTCCAGGGTGGTTAATCAACTTCCAACGGAAGCCGACCCTCCCGAAATTGCCAAGGTGGATTCGAGAAACCGCCCGGTCATGTATCTCAACCTGACCTCTGACCGTATGAACGGTCTTGAAATTACCGATTATGCCGACCGCTACCTGGTCGATCGTTTTTCCACAGTGCCAGGTGTTGCCAGGGTACAGATATCAGGTGCACGCAGGTACGCGATGCGAATATGGCTGAGTCGTGAAGCGATGGCTGCGCGCGGCCTGGCAGTGGCTGATATAGAAGGCGCCCTGCGTTCGGAAAACATCGAACTTCCGGCCGGCCGGCTTGAATCCAAGACACGCGAATTTACCCTGCGCACCAATACCGGGTTCAACACCGAGGCGGATTTTAAGAAACTGGTCATCGGTCGTGGGCTTGATGGCCAGGCCGTGCGTCTCGGTGAAGTGGCAGATGTCCGCATCGGTGCAGAAAATGACCGCAACGTGGCGCGTGCCAACGGTGTGCCTGCCATTTCGTTGGGGATGGTTCAGTTGTCCAAGGCCAACAGTGTCATGGTCTCGCGTGCGATCCGCGCTGAGATGGCGGCACTGGCACCCGAATTGCCCGAAGGTATGGTCCTGGAGATCAATTATGACCGGGCTGAGTTTATCGAAGCTTCAATGAACGAGGTCTACAAGGCCCTCGCAGTATCACTTAGCCTGGTATTGGTGATCATCTATTTATTCCTGGGATCCATGATTGCCACGCTGATCCCCGCAGTGGTCGTGCCGGTATCGGTGATTGCAACATTTACCGTTATGGCAGCGATGGGTTATACCATCAATGTGCTGACCTTACTCGGCCTGGTATTGGCTATCGGCCTGGTAGTGGATGATGCAATCGTGGTACTCGAGAATATATTCCGGAAAATCGAGGATGGTCAAAAACCTTTACTTGCTGCCATTGATGGTGCAAATGAAATCGGCTTTGCGGTTATCGCGACCACGTTGGTACTGGTGGCCGTGTTTGTACCCTTGTCTTTTATCGAAGGTGACGTCGGGCGCCTGTTCCGTGAATTTGGTATTACCCTGGCCGCTGCCGTACTGTTTTCCAGTCTTGTGGCGCTGACGTTGACACCGATGCTGAGTTCCAAGCTATTAAAGGGCAGAAAACTCAGGAAGGGGTCTGCTGCCGTGGTGGACCGGTTTTTCAACCTGCTGTCACGACAATACAAGTATTTGCTTGGAAAAGTTATCCAGGTGCCGTGGCTGGTGATGCTGGTTGTATTGCTGATAACACTCGGCACGCTGTTGCAAATGCAGCGTTTGCCAGCCGAATACGCTCCCAGTGAGGATCGCGGTGCATTTTTTATCTCGCTGAGGGCACCGGAAGGAGCCACACTGGAATATACCGATCGCAGCACCAGCGCGATGGAGCGACTTATATTGACTAAAACAGGTGATGGTCAACCCATAAAACGCTTTCTGACACGTTTACCCGGTGGTTGGGGCTCCTCATCTATGAACAGCGGCACTATTATCGTGCTGCTGGAGCACTGGGATACACGTAGTGAGCGGGATTCGAGTATTGCCTCGTGGGTCCAAAAAGAGGCCGCGAACATCCCGGAGGCGAGGGTATTTGCACGGACACCGCGTGCGCTTGGAGTCCGCGGCGATGGCAGTCCGTTGGAACTGGTGCTTGGCGGGCCTGACTACGAACAACTCAAGCAATGGCGTGACACACTGGTAGCGGCGATGGAAGCGATGCCTGAACTGGTCCAGGTTGATAGTGATTTTCAGGAAACCAAACCGCAGATGAAGATCAGCGTTGACCGCGATCGGGCGGCAGCGTTGGGTGTCTCACTTTCTACCGTAGGCAGGACGCTCGAAACCATGCTGGGCTCCAGGATCGTGACCACCTACGTGGATCGTGGCCGTGAATACAATGTCATTTTGATGGGTGAGGATCAGGCGCGTTCTTCGACCGATGATCTGACCAATTTATATGTACGTTCATCGTTGAACAATAAGCTGGTGCCCTTATCAAACCTTGTAAAAATAACCGAAAACGCCGGCCCGTCGGAATTACGCCGGTTTGACCGTATGCGCTCCATCACCGTTTCGGCCGGTCTGGCTGAAGGGGTTAAATTGGGCGACGCGATTGAAAAGCTATATTCAACTGCTTCGGAATCCCTGCCTTCGAGTGTGCGTCTGAGCTGGGATGGTGAAAGCAAGGAGTTCCTGGATTCAGGCAGCTCTTTGTACCTGACATTCGGCATGGCATTACTGATCGTTTTCCTTGTGCTGGCTGCCCAGTTTGAGAGTTTTGTCAACCCGTTGATTATCATGGTGGCAGTGCCGCTGGCGTTGATGGGCGCAGTACTCGGTTTGTGGGTCTATGCCAGTTCGGTTAACGTTTTTAGCCAGATCGGTGTGATACTGCTGGTTGGCCTGTCTGCCAAAAATGGTGTTTTAATCGTTGAGTTTGCCAACCAGTTGCGTGACCGGGGAATCGAGTTTCGCAGTGCCGTGATCGAGGCTGCTGGTGTTCGTTTTCGTCCGATCCTGATGACCAGTGCGGCGACGACATTTGGTGCCTTACCCTTGTTGCTGGCAAGCGGCGCAGGTGCAGAATCTCGGCAACCCATTGGTATTGTTATCGTTTTTGGTGTCACAATTTCCGCGGTTTTAACACTATTCGTCGTTCCTGCACTCTACGTGTTATTTGCAAAACGGACTCATTCTCCACAACATATGTCTTTGATGATTGAAAAATTACGTCAGAGTATCGCCGGGGGCAGTACGGAGGAGGCGGCGACCGATAAAGGTAAAGATCAAGTCTGACCCCGACACTGGAATGCAAAGACTGTTGCCTGCTTCACAAACTAATTTATAAACTGGCGTTATACTAAGCAGATTAATTCGGTCTGTCACAGTATGCCAAACAGCAAGCAACATAATAAGTTGAAACAACTTTTCACATTATTCATTGCCCTGCCGGCTATGCTGGCGGTTATCCTTGCATGGACAGCAACGGATGAGTCGGTAGCGCAACTCAAACTTGATTATGCAGCCTTGAAGGCCGCTGAAGATGATTATCGAAACCAGCGTGAGTTCAACGGGTTGAGTGGAGCGGAAGCAGCTGACTATGCGGCCTATGTTGCCCGCCTGCAACGTCGTGTGTTTGAGGACTGCCAGGCCGTTCTTAACTCGGGCTCTGCTTATCCGGAAGATCTGCCATGCCCTGCGTTGATACCGCAGGAAACCGAATCGGCGGATATTGCGATGGAGGCTGAACGAACTGCCGAGGAACAGGTTGCCGCTCTGGATGAAATGCTAATGGCCGGCCTGGGTGAATATGATGAAAGGTTGCTCAGGGAGCAGGAGCGGGTCAAGGCTGATGCACCCAGTAACAGCTCGGGTTCCGGAGGTGGTGCTGGCGGTCAAGGTGGCGGCGATGGCTCTGGTGGCGAAGGGGATGGTGAAGGAGATTCTGAGGGCGACGCTGGTAGCGATGGAAATAGCGATGGTCGCAATAGTGGCGGTACAGCGGGCACTAACCCGCAATCAGGACAAACCGGTGGTCAGCCTGCGGGCGGGCCAGTCGATAGTAGCCAGGGCCCTGGCGAGGGCGGCAAGGATAGTGAGCAGCCAACGGATATCCCGGATGGTAGTGATGATGACGTTGTCGCACGTCAGTTACGCGAAGCCGCCGAGCAAGAAACTGATCCTGAGTTGAAAGAGAAACTGTGGGAAGAGTATCGTAGGTATAAAAGGGGAACCAATTGAGTAACGATCAATGAAAAAGATAGTTGTTTTACTGACAATTCTGGCTCTGGTTTTGCAGTCTGCCTGCACCACCACAGCGGGTGGGCGCCGCAATATCGAAGGTGTGGTTGTCATCGATGAGTCCTTATCGGAAATTCCCGAAAACCAATTGCTCAACGCCTCCATCGAGGTATTCGACCCCGGTGCGCTGCCCGAGGACGAAAAACAGGCCAATGGCCTGTCCATGGATATCCGCAATGCCGAAGCCCGCTACATGCCGGAACAATTACGTGCAACCATGGAGAAAACTGGTTATTGGGGGGCCGTAAGAGTTGTCCCGCAAAATGTGTCGGATGGCGAACTAATGGTTTCAGGGATCATCCTGCAATCCAACGGTCTACAGCTTGATTTGCGGATAGGTGCCCGTGACGCCAGTGGACGTCAGTGGTTTACCAGGGACTACCGAGCTGCCGTTGAAGCTGCGTATTACCAGTCCAGTGCGTTTACCGGGGAAGCGTTCCAACCACTCTACAACACGATTGCAAATGATCTTGCGAAGTTTCTCAAGAGCCTCACGGTTGAGGATATTACAAGAATCCGCCGCATCGCAGAATTGCGTTTTGCAAAAGATATCGCTCCCGAGGCTTACGCCGGTTACCTGGATAAAAATGACACGGGTGAGTACAGCATCGTGCACCTGCCCAGTAATGACGACCCCATGTACGGCAGGGTACAGGCGATCCAGGAACGTGACCTGTTAATGATCGATACATTGAATGGGCACTTTGACAATTTCTACCGCGAAATGCGGGAGCCGTATACCGAGTGGCGCAAGGCACGAAGCGATGAGGCTGAGAAGCAAAAGGCACTGGAAAAGGCAGCCTTAAACCGCACCTTGCTGGGTGTTGCGTCAATCGTTGGGGCGATTTTTGTTGGTGTGGCAGCACCGGAGTACAACTCGGGGCTTGATACATTAACTGATGTCATGGTGCTGGGTGGGGCAGCTGCGATCAAGTCTGGTATGGATAAACGTTCCGAAGCGGCCATACACCGCTCTTCCATTGAAGAGCTTGGGGTATCTTTTTCATCCGAGGCGCGGCCGCTGGTGGTCGAGGTTGATGGCAAGACCGTTCAACTGACCGGTTCTGCCGAGGCGCAGTACGAACAGTGGCGGGTGCTGATGGGACAGATATATGCAAGTGAGACCGGTCTGACCGGATCACTCGACTGAAATCTGACATGACACCTGATGAGCTCCCCTCAGCAGGCAGTCCGGGACCCGGATTACAGCCGCCCGGTACCTTGCCGCAAACGGTGGAAAGTGAAACGCGCAGCAATGGACTGATCTGGATTGCCCTGGCGTTTGTTATTGTTCTGGGGCTGGGTGTGTTGCTGGTATTACCCAAAATGGTTTCCGGCACTGCAGATTCGCAGTCGGAAGTTGCACAGCCGCAAGTTGCAGTGGAGGCTTCTACACCACCCGTTCAGGATTCAGCAAGCGCACGCAGCGATGCGGAAAAGGCCCTGCAGGAGTTTCTTCATACTCGTGCACGTATGGAACTCGCCAATGTCATGATCTGGGGAGAGCCGCAGTGGAGTCAGGCCGTAGAAGGCGCTAACAAGGGCAATGATCATTTCAGTCAACGACAGTTTGCGATGGCGGCGCAAGCTTTCCAGGGTGCATCGGAGTTGTTGCATCTGCTTGAGTCCCAAAGCGGTCAACGGTTGACGCAAGCACTCGAGTCCGGTTGGCAGGCATTACAGGTAAATGATAGTGAGTCCGCTATTGAGTCCTTTGAAATTGCAAAAGCAATTGATGCGGGCAGCCTGGAAGCACTTGAAGGTCTTGAGCGGGCACGTGTACGGCCGGAATTACTTGGCCTGATGACGGATGGTGACATTGCACGTACCAACAATGATCTTCCCGCAGCACAGGCGGCTTACCTTGGGGCCGTTACCCTCGACGGAGCCTATGAGCCTGCAGAAACAGCTTTGCGCGAGGTTACTGAAGAAATCACCGAGCTTGCTTTCAGAGATGCCATGAGCCGCGCGCTCAAGGCCCTGGAGTCGGAACAGGTACAAATAGCGGACGCGGCGCTACGGCAGGCAGCCAGCCTCAAACCGGACTCGGAAGTCGTGCGCAATGCACAGCAGGAGCTGATGCAGGCACGCCAGAGATTGTGGCTGGAAGATCAACGCCGGAAAGTTGAACAGCTGGTGTCAGACGAAAACTGGACAGCTGCCGTGTCTACCTATCGCAAGGTGCTTGCGAGGACGCCGCAGGCCGCCTTTGCCAGGCAGGGTCTGGGATTTGCAGAAGACCGTGAACGTCTGCATCAGCAATTGGATCACTATCTGCAGGATCCAACGCGGGTCTACTCAGATCAGCCACGGGAAAATGCTGAAAAGCTGCTGGTTTCAGCAGCCAGGCCGCCAGCTGGAGAGGTTCGCCTGCAGGAAAAAATACGCCGGCTGCAAGTCATGATTACCGAGGCAAAAACACCCAGGTTGGTCACTTTGAAATCTGACGGCTTGACCACTGTGCAAATTTATCATGTTGGGCGCCTGGGTCAATTTATCAGCCAGCAGCTGGAATTACGTCCTGGAACGTACACCGTCGTCGGTTCAAGGCCGGGTTACCGTGATGTGCGTCAGACGCTGACGGTTAAACCCGGAACGGAGCAATTGGCCCTGGATATTCGTTGTGAGGAAACGGTTTGAAGCGGGTTTTCTTTATTGAAACAGCAGACGGTGCGCGCCGCCGCATAACCGAGGCGGATTTTCCGTTAACCGTGGGCGGAAGTGGTGCGGACATCGTATTGCAGGAAGCCCTGGCGAATACAGTCGTAGCACACATTGCCCTGTCCAGCGGTCATGCCTATTTGCAGCCGGCCAGAGCTGATACTGAGCTGTTTCACAATCACGAATACATCAGCACATCTGCATGGCTCAAATCCGGTGACAGGGTACAACTGGATGACCGTGTGCTTTGCTGGGATGTCAAAGGTGACCAGGTGTTTGTCAAAGTGAGGGATGTGGAAGAGCCTCCCGATTTACAGCCTCCACCGGTACCACCGCCTGAAAAGAAAGAAGAGTCGCAAGAAGAGTTGGACACCCGGGTTATCCCCGTTGTGACGGCTTCAATTTCACCGGTGAAGCGCCGTAGACTGCGATTTCTCATGATTGGTTTGTTCAGTGTACTTTCGCTGATAGCACTGTTTGTTCTGTTTGCCACACCAATCGAGGTCAGCGTCCAACCCGAGCCTGACAGCATGTCTGTGAGCGGCTTTCCCCCACCAGTTTCGTTCGGCAGCAAAAAGCTGGTCGTGCCGGGGAGCTATACGGTTAAGGGGGAGCTTGAGGGATATTTCCCCCTGGAACAGCAATTTGAAGTGTCATCGGATGGATTCCAGTCATTCAACTTTGAATTGAAGGAGCTACCGGGCCGGTTACAGATCCTGGTTGATCCGATGGTGCCGGTCAGAGTTTCTGTAGACGGGGTTGAGGCAACGGTTGAAGCGGAGAATATCGTCTTACTTGAGCGGGGCCCACAACAATTAACCATTGAAACGGACCGCTATCTTACCGAGGTGATCGAACTG
>JAOUCZ010000222.1 GCA_029859505.1 Lysobacterales bacterium
ATTCGTTTTCCCGGTCAATCTGATATTGGGCATAGGCTTCTAGACCCTTTGACTCAAATACCTTATGGCTCTCATCCAGGTCGAACAATGCGCGCGAAGAGATAGCCACAACAAGCGGCTTGGTGTAATCCCGCAATTGCGGATTAGTTTTCTGGATACTGCTTTCTGCCATGATTACAGCCTAACAGGGCCTGTATCAAAACATGAGAATACCGAAGACCACTTAACGAAACTGTTCGTTTAATATCCTTTCTTCCAGCGAATGGTCCGGATCAAACAACAGCTTCAACTCGATATTTTTGTCTTCATATGCGTCTACCCTGACGATATCCCGTACTTCATATGCATCCGCGGTTGCGCTAACAGCACGCTTGTAATGATCAAGCACCTCAAAACTGACACGGGCGGAACTCGGAAGGATTGCACCGTTCCAGCGCCTTGGTCTGAACGGGCTGATAGGCGTCAATGCCAGCGCGTCAGTGCCAAGCGGCAAGATAGGCCCCCGCACTGAAAAGTTATAAGCGGTACTACCTGCAGCCGTCGCCAGTAACACGCCATCACAGACCATTTCTTCAACTTTTACCGAGTCATTGACCAGGACACGGATGTGGGCAGCCTGATTGGTCTGGCGTAAAAGGGAAATTTCATTAATAGCCAAAGCACTTGTCTCAGTACCAGATTCAGTCTGGGCATCCATACGTAACGGGTTAAGGCTCACCAGCCTCGCGGTAGCAAGCCTTTCCACCAGGTCATCTTCGCTGTAACGGTTCATCAGAAAACCAACGTTTCCGATCTTCATACCGAAAACCGGCATACTTTTCGAAATGACACGGTGCAATGTCCGCAACATAAAGCCATCACCACCCAGTGCCACAATGACATCTGCTTCATCCAGCGGAGTCTGGCCATAGCGTTTTTTCATTAATGCAACAGGCTGCTCTGCGGAATCAACCCGGCTTGCAACAAAGTGAATTCGGGCCATGTTCATTTCGTACTCGATTTTGTTAACAGACCTTCAAGGGAACGGACTGCGACCGACACGGTTGCATAATCCATCGATGGTAAATCGGCCATATCGCTTAGCATTAGTGAAACATGCTCAACAGCTTCAGCATTGGCCTCTACCCAGCCTTTGACCGGGTCTTTCTCATCTGGAAATACCTCCAGAACGAGACTTGCCAGTCTTCGATGCTGTGAATACAGTTCATCACGCAAGCTACCACGTGCGTGTGCATGCCATTGACCGGCAACCGGCAGTTTTTCCACACTTTCACGTAACCACTTGAGACCCAGGCGCTCACCCAGACCAAAAAAGACGTTGGCCACTTTAAGCACATCATCTTTTCGTCTCGCTGCCGTTTCAACCACATCAAGGGCTGGATAAAGCAAGTGTAACCTGGCCGTCTGAATTGCCAGGGTCTTTGGCATACCGTCCGCAATCAGTGGATCGGCACGTTCCTGAACCTGAGCTTTTTCCACGGTGCTGAGCGAATGACTGATTTTCTTACCAAGCACTTCCATACCGGGCGTAAGACGCTCGACACTTGCACGGATATCAAGCTTGTCACTACTCTGGTTGAGTACCCAGCGGGTGGTCTGCCGCAGTAGGTTCCACATCGACAGGCATGCACTGATCTGTGATTCAGACCCGGCCTTATTATCCAGGGCTTCAATCCGGCCCCAGAAATCACGGGCCTTGAAAATTTCCCGGGCAATGGTAAATGCTCTGGCAACTTCAGCAGCACTGGCACCGGTATCCTCGTGCATACGCAATGCAAACGAAGCACCCATACGATTAACAAGGCTGTTGGTGACCTGGGTTGCGATGATTTCGCGCTTCAGGCGGTGTCCATCCATGTAGTCACTATATTTTTCCTGAAGAGGTGTTGGGAAGTAGCGACGCAGTTCTTGTGACAACCATGGGTCCTCAGGTATATCCGAATCCACCAGTTGACCATAAAGCATGATTTTGCTGTAAGACAACAGAACTGACAATTCCGGCCGACTCATACCCAAGCCGATTCCGCGCCGTCTGGTCAATTCCTCATCATGTGGCAATTTCTCCAGATCACGATCCAGAATACCTTCACTTTCAAGTACGGAAATGAAATGCTGCTTGGCACCCAGGCGTGCACCAGTAAGCTTTTCCATCATGGATATGGTCTGTGTTTGCAGGTAGTTGTTGCGTAGAACCTGTTCCGCAACCTCATCGGTCATCTCTGCCAGCAGTTTGTTTCTGTTCGCCCCGGTCAATTTACCGGCACGTATAACCTGGTTCAGCAGTATCTTGATATTGACCTCGTGGTCTGAGCAATCCACCCCCGCTGAGTTATCGATGAAATCCGTGTTCATTCGGCCACCCGCCTGGGCGTATTCAATACGCCCGAGTTGGGTTAGACCGAGATTTCCACCTTCGCCAACAACCTTGCAGCGCAAATCAGCGCCATTGATTCGCAGCCAGTTATTCTGTGCATCGCCGACCTCGGCATTTCCTTCGCTGGTTGCTTTGACGTATGTGCCAATGCCACCGTTCCACAAAAGTTCAACATCTGCTTTTAACAGAAGACGCACCAGGTCGTTTGGTGCCAGTTGTTTTTCCTCGGTACCCAGCCAGGCACGTACTTCCCGGCTAATCGGAATACTCTTTTCCAGCCGTGAGAATACCCCACCGCCCTTTGAAATCAGTTCCTGCTTGTAGTCATTCCAACCGGATCTCGGAAGATCAAATAGTCTTTGACGCTCTCTAAAACTCGCCTTGATATCCGGATCGGGATCCAGAAAAATATGCATATGGTTAAATGCCGCCTTTAACTGGATCTGGGAAGAGAGCAGCATCCCGTTACCAAAAACGTCTCCGGACATATCACCGATACCCACCACGCTAAAAGGCTCTTTCTGGATATTCTTGCCCATTTCGCGGAAGTGCCGTTTGACACCTTCCCAGGCGCCACGTGCCGTGATAGCCATGGCCTTGTGATCGTAGCCAACAGACCCACCGGAGGCGAATGCATCACCCATCCAGAAGCCGCGCTCAAGGGCTATCTCATTGGCGGTATCGGAAAACGTTGCAGTGCCTTTATCGGCAGCCACTACCAGGTAGGGGTCGTCTTCGTCATATCGAACCAGGCCCGCTGCGGGGATGATTTTTTCTTCATGTATATTATCAGTAACGTCTATTAAGCCATTGATAAATATCTTATAACACCTGACTACTTCAGCCATTACCTCATCACGACTTCCATTCTCTGGCAAGTGCTTGACAACAAACCCGCCTTTTGCGCCAACCGGCACAATAATGGTATTTTTGACATTCTGAGCCTTCATCAGACCAAGAACCTCTGTTCTGAAATCCTCTTTCCGATCTGACCATCGCAGGCCGCCGCGGGCCACCTTGCCGCCACGCAGGTGAATACCCTCCACTGCAGCAGAGAACACAAATATTTCTCTATATGGCAATGGTTTCGGCAGATGCGGCATCTTTGAGGAATCGAGCTTGAAGCTCATGTATTCATGCAAGCCACCATCTTTAGCTTGTTGATAAAAATTGGTTCTCAGGGTCCCCTTGATGGCCTCGTAAAAAGAAAACAGGATACTGTCTTCATCAATACTGCTTATCCGTGAAAGGGAAAGCCTGAATACTTTTTTAATGGTCTCAACCTGGACATCCCGGGGCTTCCTGCGTGCAGCCACAACGCTATCCAGCAGCTCAAGCAGAACCTTGTCATCGCAGTATTTTAACGTCGACAGACTCTGAAATATTCGGCGCAGGTTTTTAGCTGCCAGTTCTTTACGGTAGTCGCTTTCACTATCACGGGCCGGGTTGAACATGGCATCAAAAAGCTCAACCAGTAGACGGGCCATCAACGGGTGTTTTGACAGGGTTTCTTCCATGTACGCCTGCGAATAGGGAATACCGGTTTGCAACAGGTACTTGCAATAGGCCCGAACCCCCTTGACCTGCCGCCAGTGAAGCTGACAGGCAAGGATTAGACCGTTAAAACCATCGCTGACCGTGATTCCACGCCAGGTATTCTCAAAAGCCTGTTGGAAACTCTCACGCACCACTTCGATATTCAGGTCTTTGCCATGGCCATACACCATGTCGAAATCCTGAACCCAAATGTTCTCCCGGTTTTCAAACCGCAGCTTATAAGGCCGTTCACTGACAATATGCAAA
This sequence comes from Lysobacterales bacterium, assembly GCA_029859505.1. Classification (GTDB taxonomy): domain Bacteria; phylum Pseudomonadota; class Gammaproteobacteria; order Xanthomonadales; family SZUA-36; genus SZUA-36. Next base: position 4,178 of record JAOUCZ010000222.1, read on the forward strand.
CCCATATCCTCAAGCATTGGCAATACTTCGGATAGTGGAATGGTGTGATTCTTTTTGAAAATCTTGAAACGGATAATACCGGTATCCTTGCTTTCCGGTGCTGCGCCTTTTACCCGTGGCCGGTAAAGGCTTAGCTGTAAATCATTGTCATGCTTCAATAAATCTATTTTTGCTATGTCATACGCACCGACCCAGGGTGAGATATCTTCTTTGTAGGCCGCTGGAAAAGCTTTGCCAAACCTCCTAACCAGTTTTAATCCAAGTTCTTCACCGTGATTCTGTACCAGGATGTTGGCCAACTCATCATTCCATGAACGCAGGGCATTGATGATTTTTTCCTCAAGCGCATTCACATCAGGCTGTGGCTCTTCACCCTTTTTCGGCCGGATAATGACATGCAGGCGGGCCAGGGCCGAATCTGACAGCTGTATCATGTAATCCAACCTGGCGCCCTTCAGTGCACGTTTGAGTATTGCCTGGATCTTTTCCCTGTTTTCCGTATTCCAATGATCCCTTGGGATATAAACCAGGCAGGAGAAAAACCGCCCAAACCGCTCCCTGCGGATGAACAGGCGCACCGTTTGGCGCTCCTGCAGATCAAGCACACCCAATGCGGTGGACAATAATTCGGTACTGCTGGCCTGGAACACCTCATCCCTGGGCAGGGTTTCCAGTGTATGCAGTAACGATTTCCACGCATGGAGATTCTGATGAAGACCCGAGCTTTCCAGCACAGTCTTGATCTTCTTGGATATCAATGGGGTATCAGCGATCCGTTCCTGGTAGGCAAGCGAGGTAAATAAGCCGAGAAAGCGGTGCTCCCCGATAATTTTCCCTTTTTCATCAAAGCGCAATACACCGACATAATCCATGTATCCGCTTCGATGCATCGGAGACCGTGAGTTTGCCTTTGTAATGATCAGTGGTGCATTCGGGTTAAATCGAGACTCATCGCTGACGCTGGCTATTGGACGGCTTAGCACGGTCTTGCCGTCCTCACGCAACAGGCCCAGGCCTGTGCCATCGATTACTTTCAGGTATGCGACATTACCCTTCTGGACAATGTCATAGCTGCGTGCGCCAATAAACATGAAATGATCATCATCAAGCCACTTCAGAAACTTTACGCATTCTTTCTGAACCTTTGCAGGTAAGTCCGGTGCGTGCTTGCCAAATCCAGAAATTACCCGCTTGAGACTCTCTTTCATTGGTTGCCAGTCTGCAACGGTCGTGCGAATCAAGGCCAGACGACTTTGAAGCTGTTTTTCTATTGAAGCCAGTACCAACGGGTCAGTCTGCTTATCGAGGTGTAAGTGAATAAACGATTCCTTTATCGAAGCCTTCGTGGATTTGCTCTGAATCGACTTCAGTTGGCCACCTGCATCCCGCACAACGTTTAATACCGGGTGAACAATCAAGTGCACCCCCAGGTTTAGTTCCTGCATCACCATACTGGAGGTATCTACAAGGAATGGCATGTCATCGTTGACCATTTCTACGACCGTATGCTGACATTCCCAGCCATCCCGTGATTCTTCAGGGTTGAACACACGAATCGACGCACTTCCTTTAATTCTTTGTTTTATAAACTTAAGCTGGTTGATCACCATGGAAGCGGCATTGTCCGGCGTGTTGTGCCTGAACTCAGCTAACGGCACCCTTTTGAAAAACGCATCACAAAACAAACCAGCTTGTTTTGACTCTGCTGTTCCCAAGTGTCCGGTCAATGCGGATTTTACTTTTTTAAGTAATGATTGCCTGTCGTTCGCACTACTGGATTTCATCGAGTGACCCTGCCCTGTTTGCATGTAGGTTAGTCCGGCAACCGAATTAATAAGCCCGGAAGTAGAGGCGAATTATAAAGACTTTACCTAAGAGAAACATTATTTTAACTGTACTGGCGTCTCTTTCCGTGTTTCTTCTGGCAGGTAATTTACACTCTTTTGCTGCTTCCGGTTGACCTGCTCTACCTGACTGGTTAATCTCTATATATCTTTAAATCAGGATAGAAAGATATATGCGTTCGAAGATGGATTTGGCACGTACTTCGCAACACTTCCGGCTCCTGTCCGACAGCACCCGTTTAAGGTTGTTGATGCTGGTTGACCGCGAAGAACTGAGTGTCGCCGAACTGGCTGCCATTACACAACTGGCTCAACCACGGGTTTCAACACACCTCGCAAAACTGAAGGAAGCGGGC
>JAOUCZ010000036.1 GCA_029859505.1 Lysobacterales bacterium
ACGATAACTGCCGGTAACGCCTCGGGTATCAATGATGGGGCCGGTGCAATGCTACTTGCATCCGAGGCTGCTGCCAAACATCACAACCTTGAACCTCGTGCGCGTATTCTGGGTATGGCTGTCGCCGGTGTACCACCCAGAATCATGGGTATCGGGCCGGTTCCAGCTACCAGGAAACTGCTGAAAAGACTGGGTTTGACATTGGATGATTTTGATGTGCTCGAGTTCAATGAGGCTTTTGCCGCCCAGGCGCTTACCTGTACCAGGCAATTAGGTCTCGCTGATGATGACCCCAGAGTCAACACACGCGGCGGCGCGATCGCCCTCGGTCACCCGCTCGGAATGAGCGGAACTCGTTTGGCGATAACCGCCATGGATCAGTTACAACAGGGCTCCGGCAAGCTGGCACTATGCACCATGTGCATCGGTGTAGGTCAGGGCATTGCAATGGTCATTGAAAGTTTGGGGTAGATGATGAAAAGCGATTCATTGAAACTCGCGATTGAGGATTCGCGGGCACGTTACGCCGCCGCTAATCCTCGCAGCATGGCTGCAGACAAAAATGCCGAGCAGTTCTTACCCGGCGGCAATACGCGTTCCGTTTTGCACTACGACCCGTTCCCGTTAACCATGGTTCGCGGGGAAGGTGCGGAGCTTATAGACCTGGATGGGCACCGATACGCCGACTTTCTGTGTGAATACTCGGCAGGTCTTTTTGGGCACTCGGACAAGATCATTCGTGCGGCCGTACATGAGGCAATCGACCGGGGCGTGGTCATGGGTGCGCCAACGAGTTATGAACGGGAACTGGCAGGGTTGCTGTGTGTTCGCTTTCCATCGATTGAGAAGATCAGGTTTTGCAATTCGGGAACCGAAGCAAACCTGATGGCGATTACCACCGCGCGCACCGTGACCGGCCGTGACAAGATCATAGTGTTTGACGGTGCCTACCACGGTGGAGTGATCAAGTTTCCAAACGGCAACTCGCGACACAATGTGCCTTATGACTTTGTAATCTCTGAATATAACGACGTGGAGGGAACGGCTGAATTAATCCATCAACTGGGATCAGAACTTGCCGGTGTTGTCGTCGAGCCGATTCTGGGCGCAGGTGGCAATATCCCCGGCACCAGGGAGTTTCTGGAAATGCTTCGGCAGGAGACTCTTGAGGTCGGTGCGATGTTGATATTTGATGAGGTTAAAACCGCCCGTATTGGCCCCGCAGGCATACAGGGGCTAATGGGAATCGAACCTGACCTGACCACGTTGGGCAAATTTATCGGTGGTGGACTTCCAACGGGTGCATTTGGCGGCAAGGCCGAAATAATGGAGCACTACAACCCCAAAAAGAAGGGAACCTGGAACCACGCCGGTACGTTCAACAACAATGTCTGTTCGATGGCGGCCGGTGCTGCCGGTATCGGTGAAATCTACACGCAACAAAGAGCGCTGGATTTCCTTGAGTGGTCCGAGGCATTTCGTCTTGCACTCAACGACACGTTTATTGAAAGAGATATTCCAATGCATTGCAACGGGTTGGGCTCGATATTTGCTATTCACTTTTCCCTTGGACCCGTGAAGAAGAAATCTGATATCAGTGCAGGATGCTTGTCACTACGGCCCTTGTTACACATGGAGTTGTTACATGAAGGTGTGCTGGTGGCTGGACGTGGTGATGTGTTCCAGTCGCTGCCGATGACTCAAAAACACCTGTTCAGGGTCAGTCGTGCACTTGAGAGGTTTATAGATCGTCACAAACCGTTGGTGCTTGAGGTTTTGGGGATGTAGGCTTGGTTATCGTCAATTACGTGGATGCAACTATCGACATGAGATTACAAAAAGTATTCTATTATCCCCTGCTTGCTCTACTGCTGCTTGCAAATGCCTGCATTCAGGGTAGTACCTATGCCAGCGATACGTCGCAAGAACCAATGGGTTTAATTGTCAGCACCCAATGGCTGAGCGAGCATTTGGGTGATCCCGATCTTGTGGTATTAGACACAACGGTATTGGTCCAACAAGATGAGAATGGAAATATTAGCAGTTCCAGTGCTCACAGCGACTACGAGTCAGGTCATATCCCAACGGCAGCTTATGCTGATTTGCTTGGTGACCTATCAGATAAAAGTAGTTCAATGGATTTTGTTATGCCATCACCTGAGCAATTCCGGCTTGCGATTGGCAAACTCGGAGTGGGCAATGATTCACGGGTTGTCCTGTACAGCGCCAATTATCCTGCCTGGGCGGCTCGTCTCTGGTGGATGTTGCGTTGGGCGGGTTTTGACCAGGTAGCCTTACTGGATGGCGGACTACAAGCCTGGGTCGCCGAGGATCGTCCACTATCGGTGGAACCGGCCACATACCCTGAAAGAGAGTTCACACTATCGCTACGGCCCGAGGTCATCGCTGATCAGCAAGAGGTTCTGGCCGCCATCAATAACGATGAGGTGTCTATCATCGATGCAATGAACGATGCCCATTACACAGGCCAATTTACAATGTATGACCGGCCTGGTCATATCACCAGCGCTACCAATATGCCGTCTACCAATCTTCTGGATGAGTCGGGTTATTTCAGGTCATTGGATGAGCTCGAAATGATGCATGATGGTAATTACCCTCAACGGTCAATCACTTATTGTGGGGGTGGGGTCGCGGCATCAACAGTTGCATTTATCATGTATCGACTTGGTTACACCGATGTTGCTGTTTACATGGGATCGTTGCAGGAATGGACAAAGAACCCTGAAAACCCAATGACCGTTCCCTGAAGTGTCAATGCCGGTTTAAATTGCATCCATGGATTGGAGTTTTGACCCATGAAAAGATGGGTGACTTTGCTTTTTCCCGCTATTTGAAACGCCCCGATTTCACGGCCACATATTGATCTTTGCCAGGTGCGCCTGAAATCGGGGATCATCCCGTAAGGTGTCGTATATGGATACCCAGCCGGCGGCCGTTGCATAGGGATCGCCATTTTCCAGGCCCTTTTCCAGGCTTGTCAGAGCCAGGTCTGCCTCGCCCAGCAACATGTAGTCATAGGCATTGAACAGCGCACCATCGGCATAGATATCGGGTTTGCTTGCCATGTCTTCGAGCACTTCAGCCTTCAACAGCGGATTTTCCATTGCATCAGTGACGGTATATTTCACACCTCTCCCTTGACCAGCCAATTCCAATCTCCGGTCAGAATACTGGCGGGACAAGTCATATTCACCCAGCCTGGCATAGGTCCGGGCAAGATTCCCATGCGTGGTCTCGAAATTGGGGGAGATTTCCAGCACGCGTTGGTAATAGCCAATACCTTCTTCAAACCGGTCATTCTGGGTTGCGGTCCACCCTGCCACATGCCATATAACCGGGGCCAACGGGTCCAGTTCCGCACCTTTGTGAAATTGTGCAAGGGCACCTTCAACGTCACCTTGTGAGGCAAGGTACTCGCCATACCATTGGCGGGCTGTCGGGTAGGTGGGTTCCAGCTCAATCGCACGAAGAAAATCCTCCCTGGCACCGTCAAAGTCGTAGTCATGCATAAACTTCATATAAGCTCGGGTGGTCAGGGCATGGGCTGAGTCGGGGTCGATTTCCACTGCCCGGAAATTTGCGTCACGGGCTAGAGCTACGTATTCGTGTACCTCCGGGTCACCGTACTCGGGCATCAGTATCAACGCGTCGGCCAGGGCAGCCCATGCGTCGGCAAAACCGGGGTCCAGAGTCACGGCCTCACGCAAGGATTCAATCGCTGCTGTCAGGCCCGACAGGCCGCGCTGATGCCACAGGGCCCGGCCTTGCAGGTACTTGTTATAGGCCGCGATGTTATCGGTCGAGCGGCGTGTCAGGTTTTCCTGCTCGACACCACTGAGTGTGACCTCGAGGGCTTCGACGATCGCCTGGGAAATTTCATCCTGCACAGCGAAAATGTCGTTCAGTTCACGGGTATAAGTCTCGGACCACAAGTGAAAACCATCATCAGCCTGTACCAACTGAGCTGTGATACGCACCTGGTTACCGGATTTACGCACCGAGCCTTCGAGAATGTGATTGACGCCAAGAGCGTCGCCAATGCTGCGCAGGTCGGCGTTTTTTCCTTTGAAGGCAAACGATGAGGTCCGGCCTGCCACCTTCAAGTCTTTCAGTTTGACGAGCGAGTTGAGGATCTCTTCCGATATACCATCAGAAAAATATTCCTGCTCCGGGTCCGAAGACATGTTCACAAATGGCAATACGGCAATCGAGGTCTGCTGCGGTGGCGGGCAGCGAAATGGCGGAATAGCCGGTGGCGGGCGCTCAACACCTTCGCGTTCCAGCACGGCCATCAGGGCCGGGTAGGGGCGTGGGTCAAACTTGTGATAGCCCAGGAAAGTGGCCAGGCTAAATAATACACCAGTGTCTTCAAGGCGCCGCAGCACTTCGGTTTCTTCACGGGTATTGCCCAGCATGTTGTGTATCAGCCAGGCCGAGGAAAGGAAGTTATTTCTGCTTTGATCAATGTCGGCCAAAATGGATTCTGCGATGGTACGGTCACCGGCTGCACAGGCTTCCCTGGCTTGAACCAACGGGTTGCTGCCAGGCACCAGGGTCTCGTAGCGGGCTGCCAACTCGGAGGCTTCAGAAAACCGGCCCGCCCACATCAGGGTGCGATGAGTCTGGTATACAAGCCCGGTGGTGTTTGGCCAGCGCTGTAGCGCTTTGAGGCCAAAATCTGCTGCTTCTGAAGGGTCAATCACGCGGTAGGCGCTGTTTATATAGGCATTGGCTGAATAGCTGTCCGTTTCGCCTTTGGACTTCCAATGCGCAAGAATCTCACGCAATGACGCTTTATCCTCCAGCATTGCCAATACTCTTAATAACTCGAAACGTGTAGATTCATCGTTGGGGCGTAATTCCAGGTACTGATCGAACAGCCGCCGCGACTCATTCAAACGCAGATCCAGCATGGCCCGGTCCGCCAGGCTGCGTACCCGGTCTGCCTCATTGCCGGCGTTCTGGATGCTCAGGCCGATGCGCTCGTGGTACTCACGCAGCATCTCCAGCGGCTGCAGGCCGGAGGACCCGGTGTCGGTGCGCGTTGGCGACAGTTCGACCTTCCAGTAGTCGGCGGCCTGTACGTGTGCTTCCGCGAAACCGGGGTCAATGGCGCGCGCTTTTTCGAAGTGCGAATAGGCCTGTTGGAATATTTCAGTGCCTTCCGAGGTGGTCAGTGCTTCCTGTTGTAATTGCAGGCCGCGCAGGTAACTCTGGTAAGCCTCGATGGACTGCGTACCCACCTGTGCCATCTCTGCCAGCGCCTCAGGGTCCATGCTTGTTTCCAGTGCGGTGGCGATGTTGAGTGCCAGGTCTTCCTGGATGCTGATCATGTCATCCACATCCCTGTCATAGTTTTCCGACCAGAGGTGGAAGCCATCACTGGCGCGGATCAACTGGGCGGTGACGCGGATGCGGTCAGCAGAGCTGCGTACGGAGCCTTCCAGTATGTGTTCAACGCCCAGTTCAGCGGCGATATTAGTTATGGGTTTGTCTGTCCCCTTGTAAGCAAAGGAAGAAGTACGCGCGGTGACCTGCAGATCAGGAACCTTGACCAGTGCATTGAGTATCTCCTCGGCCAGGCCGTCGGCAAACCAGGCCTGGTCCTGCGCCTGGCTAAGATCGGCAAAAGGCAGGACAGCGATGGACTTCGCGACAGCATCTACAGCCTCGACAGCAATGGTGTCACCGGAACCAGAATCATCAGAAAAGTAAATTCTTTCAACAACCATGGAGATAATTACCACGACCAGAACTGCAATGATCGTGTTGTCGAGTTTGCGGCCAGTCCTGGGGGTGATGGATTGGCTGCGATCGACCTCGGCCTCGCGCTTGATGCCTTCAGGGGTCATCTCAAATGCCCAGGCAAAGATCAGCGCGATCGGCAGGCCAATAACCACGATTACAGAAACTGACTGGATCACCCAGTTTGGCGCGCCAATCAGGTCAAAGGCAAAATCTGCCGCCTGTAACAGCAACCAGCCCATCAGTACATAGGCGATGCCGACGCGAAAGACATTCCTGCGCTTTAATTCGTCGAAAAATCTCATGTATCCGAAGCCCTGGTTATTTTTTTTGACATTATTATTGGTAATCCCTGCGACAGTCGCACTCTCGTGGTGTGTGAGTATAGGTCATTCAAACAACATATTGCCCAAAATACATACAAACGAAATAACTCATTCCAACATTTTTTGGAATTTGTCAGGATACACATAGAAAGCAAGGGCAGTCAGGTAATGGTGGCCAGGGGTGGTGGCTCTCACAATGTCACTCCGCTGATTTAAAGGCATTAATGCTTCACTTTTAAAGTGGCCTTTATACCTCTTATACTTCACTGCTCAATATGATGGGCAAGCCAAGACTATGAGCAACTTTAGCCTAGATTTTTCTAACGATGAAGATTTTCGCCCACTGGCAGCTCGAATGCGTCCTGTTACTGTGGACCAATATTGCGGTCAACAACATATACTGGGGCCAAATAAACCACTGCGTCGGGCCCTGGAAGCTGGTCATATTCACTCCATGATTTTATGGGGACCACCCGGGACCGGTAAAACGACACTAGCCGAGGTGGCTGCTAATTATGCAAATGCAGAAGTTGAAAGAATTTCTGCAGTAACCTCTGGTGTTAAAGATATCCGTCTTGCGATTGAAAAAGCCCGTGAACACAAACTATCCGGCCGCAAAACCATCTTGTTTGTAGATGAGGTGCATCGCTTCAATAAAAGTCAGCAGGATGCCTTCTTACCTCATATTGAAGATGGCACCGTCACCTTTATCGGCGCAACTACTGAAAACCCCTCTTTTGAATTAAACAATGCATTATTGTCCCGGGCACGGGTGTACAAGCTAACGTCACTGGATTCCGCTGATATTTTTCATGTTTTGAACCAGGCCATCGAGGATAGCGAACGTGGTTTGGGCAACATAGCTGCGACATTTGAAGAGAACACCCTGGACAGACTGGTTGATCTCGTCAATGGTGACGCCCGGGTGGCACTAAACTATCTCGAGCTAATCTATGATCTGGCTGAAGAGAACGAGCAAGGAGTGAAGGTTATTACCCTGGCGTTATTGGCTGAGGTTGCCGGCGAGAAAATTGCCCTTTTCGATAACAAGGGCGATATGTGGTACGACCTGATTTCAGCTGTGCATAAATCGATTCGTGGTTCTAACCCTGATGCGGCGTTGTATTGGTCGGCTCGAATGATTGCCGCTGGCTGCGACCCTTTGTATATCGTACGTCGTTTGCTGGCGATCGCTTCAGAAGATATTGGTAATGCCGACCCAAGAGCGATGCAAATTGCGATCTCAGCATGGGATTGCTTTACTCGAATCGGGCCTGCTGAAGGTGAGCGCGCCATTGCACAGGCGGTTGTTTACCTGGCCTGCGCACCGAAAAGTAACGCTGTTTATACCGCCTGGAAGCAAGCGCTTGGCGATGCGCACAATCAGCCTGATTATGACGTACCGCCACACCTACGTAATGCTCCAACGAGTTTGATGAAAGATTTAGGTTATGGCGCTGAGTATCGATACGCGCATGATGAACCAGAAGCCTATGCCGCCGGTGAGAATTATCTGCCACCTGAAATGGCGCAAACCCGTTATTACCAACCCAGCAATCGCGGTTTAGAAGGGAAGATTCGTGACAAACTGGAACGTTTGGCTGATTTAGATGCGAAAAGTCCAAAAAAGCGCTATCAAAAATAGTGTGTTTTTATGTGGATCTTTTCTGGCAATCAAACAATTTCCCGGTTAAAGCTGCACGATCAACTGGACTGCTTATAGAAAACTTCAATCAAATCGCCGAAGCCGTCCAATGTCAGGTATGGCTGGATTCTTGAAGTGTCATCAACGTGTTCGTGCGCCCAGGTTGACTGCGCCGGAATATGAATTGCATCGGCCCCGATATCAAGTACCGGTACGACATCCGACTTTAATGAATTGCCGATCATCAAAAACTCTTCCGGCTTGATATCCAGATGTCGTACAAGCTTGCGGTAACTTTCAGGGTTTTTGTCGCTCATGATCTCGACATGGTGAAAGTAGTCTTCGAGGTTCGACTTTTTCAGCTTGCGCTCCTGGTCTAACAGGTCGCCCTTGGTGGCCACAATCATCCTGTAATCGCCATGCAAAGTTTCGAGCACGTCACTCACACCAGGCAATAAATCCATGGGTGCATCGATCAGTGTTTTACCGAGTTCAATAATCTCGCTAATCAGAGACGAACTTGCCTGTCCGTTTGAGATGGAGTTGGCTGCGCTTATCATCGAGAGGGTAAAGCCCTTGGCCCCATAGCCATAAAGGCCCAGGTTTTCCATTTCAACGGCAAACAGGTGCTTGCGTGTTTCGCGTTCAGTCAGCCATGGCTCCATCATTGCCACGAATGAATCCTCGGTTTCGCGGTAATGCTCCTCATTCATCCACAGTGTGTCATCAGCATCGAAACCTATGACTTTAATATCGGGTTTTGATATGACCAAGACTGCTCTCCTCTGACACTAAAATGCGAAGTGATAGTACAGCATGTGACACCGCCGCAAATCAATCATGTCCTGTCGTACCCAACACAAGGCTGATACGGGCAACGACTTTTCTCCCAAGTACCGGCATCCATGGGTATCCTGAATTTCATGTTAGCAAATCAAAACTAAAAATTGCTTGCCCGGCTTAGCGGTTCTCCAACCGACTGTAATCAAGTAACGCATTATTTACCGGGTCGGTTTCATGGTGTGCCTGCATGATTTTATCGCTATATGGCCAGAAATCTTCAGCGGTTCTTCTTACACCATAGCGATTCATCAAACTGCCGTAGCTGGCCTCATCGGATAAGGCTTTGATCTGACCGACGAGGTCTGGCAAATCTTTGCTCTGGACCCGCCAAAAAACGGATGGATAGGAGCCAACAAACCCCCTGGTAACCGTCAGGGTGTCCTGCTCTGGTCTACGTGTTTTGGACTCCTTGAGTAAGCTGGTAATGTTGCTGTGTTCATTGTTACGTAATAAGGAGTAATAGCGGTTTTCGCCATTTTCGGATTGTACGCTCAGGTACACCACCTGGGGCATGGTTGACAGGGTCATTCCGTGAGTTTCCTGTAAATCCCGGAGTGCTTGTCGCTCTGAATCGGGTATTGAAGAATGATTCAAATCATAGGATTTGTTTAATACGGGTTGCAGTCGATTCTTCAACATGCTGAAAAGCTCTTGCTTGTGGTTATCTGTTTTGTAGGTAATCCCGGTAGGCTGGTCGAAACTGGCCCTTGAACCCAGCACATAGGATTTCTGTTTTTCACTGGCCCCCTCGTACCACAATTCTCGCTCGGATTGACGTGTCTCAAGTGGTAACAGGGCCAGAAAATTTGACTCGCCTTCCATACGCAAAAAATCCATATACAAACGGGTATTCAATTGATGTCCAACATTGCCAAATACATCAAATCCAGCCACCAGCAAATAGTGAATGCGTTCAAGTATGGGGTAATCAACGACCCAGGCGGTTTTGGGTTCCGAACCGACCAGACCCTTTACAACGGATGCACTGTCAAAGTGCCGGAATACGGTCAGTGCTGCATTTTGATTGTGCCCGCTGCCATCCCAGATCACATCAAGGGTGAAGTGCTCCCCTCCGGGGAAAAACTTGTTCATGGCCTCGGATTTTGCACGCAAATAAGCTTGCTGTGATTTCGAATATTTGTGCCATGTGGAGAAGGGTAGAGCGCTACTCCCAGCCTGGGTAGGTATACGTAGATTTACCTCCTGTTGGTTTATGAATGCATCAGTTTCCTCAGGATAATTGAACTCCGGCTGGATAAAGAACACCCAGAAATGATCCCTGATCACATTCAGTGCGACCTGACCTCGGCAAACCGGCCCCTTGATAAAATTCATTACGGTAAATTGAGCTTCCTCGAGTAAAAACTGCCAGCGGCTCTCAACAGGGATAGCCTGAAATGCAATAAAAGGGTTAGCTGCCACGGAGGGCTCGTAGGATGGCAACTTATCCAGATCGAATTCCGTTTTCAGAAACAAGCCACTGAGCCAGGTCATGCGCTTTTCATTGAGCGCATAAGGCATATGGGTCTTGTCAAGCGTGGTGGTATGGTCCCGCCATAGTCGATAGTAAACCCGGGTTACACCCGGATCATCATAGGGTCGCCTGCTGGCAATGGCTTGAATGGGTTCACCGGGCGGAGTAGAAGACCTGAGTATCCGGAAGAAAGGTTGATGCCCCATCTCACTGAAATATAGATGTGCCAGAAACCAGTGTTCATACAAGTATCTGCTCATTAATTGTTGTTTCAGACTGTCTCCATTTAAGAACGCCTCCCAATGTTCAAGCTCAGTCTGGATGGCTGGATCCAGCTCTGGTGGCTGTGCCATTTGAGATCCGTCTCGCAGCCATTGTTCCAGCGTACCGAACTCGTCATTAGCAAGGTTCGGTAGTGCATAGGGCATACCCCACAAAGGTTTTTCTACACGGTATTTATCGATTTCCGTCGGCTTGGGGCATGACTGCTTGCGGTTGAGTTCAAGTGTGAAATCATCGGATAAAATAGGATCAGAAGGTAATGGATTGGCTTGCTTGAGTGCCAATAAATGATGCACCAGGCTGGCATTCAGGTTGGCCTCAGGTGTTTGCTCATGTTCGTTCAAGACCGGGAAAAAATCCATTTCCCGCCATTGTTGAGTGGTTTGCGCATCTTCCAGCAATCGCGTCAGTGGCGCCGCTGTTAGACGGGAACTATTGTAAACCTTGACCTTGCTGGCTCCTCGATCGATACCTTGCGGTGCACTGAGGTTCAATTGGCATGGAGCATCGTAGCAACCGTGGCAGACGACACATCGATTCTCGATGATCGGTTGCACCTCATTGAGGTAAAACGAACCCGCTTGAGTATCGGCTGCTACCATACGGTCACGGGGTTCGGTGGGGCCATAAGTTTTGTCCCATTGGTTACCGGCATATACAGCGCAACCCCCCATGAAAAGCATCAAAAGCAATAAAGAAAGTCTGTGATTTGAAAAGACCGGCTTAATTGACCGGCTCAAGGATAGCTGCATAGTCGTGTTCTCGCGGTTGAGTTTCGTGAGTCATCAGGACACATTTTACTTATACTCAATCCGATTACCGCAATTGAATCAGGAAATACGCCCAACTTGCTAACAGCAACAACCAGGGAATCCATGTCGACCGGAGTGCAGTTTTCTTAGTCGGAACATCCTGCTTCTGTTCAGCTTGCGGCTGTGTGGGTTTTTGTTCTTTTAGTGCTTTTTTACGAAGCTTGTCTCTTTCCCGCGCCTTGGCTTTCTCACGTTTCCTGAATTCTGTAATACCTTTTTCGATCCCCTGCGCTATGAGTTTTGTCTGTTCCTTCTTTTGACCCGGCCTTTGAGTTCCCCGGGCGATTTTCAATGCTTCTGCGCGGGCCTGTTTTGATACCTTATCGTCAGTCATCTGGTTTCCCATTTATTTGCCCCTTCCGCCCACGAAACTGAGGCCTGGTGATATCTATCGCTCACAGAACGTCTACTCGCTTTCGGCAAGTGAGTCGGCCAGCGCAAACAACAGGTCGGCGTAGCTTTTTTCAATATCGGCCAGACCGGCAACGTTTGACCCTTCCGCGGGATGGATTAGCATGTACTCATTGGGCCCATGCGCGCCCGTCCCGTGACCCAGACCATTGAATACCAGGGGCAGGCCCAGTCGCTCGGTGAATTGGTAGAAAGGCGCACTCCCGCCGATGCGTGGCATGACGTGATCAATGGTCGCCCACTTGGAGAAAACCCCCATGGCCGCTTGCACCAATGGTGCGTTCACCGAGGTCTGGGAGGCGGGGTAACCGGATAGTTTGTGAATCTCCACATCGGTAAATCCTTTTGTATCCAGGTGGCTGCGAAGCCTTTCAAATTGACGGTCTGAATCTACGCCCATCGGCAGGCGTGAATCCATTTTTGCTGTCGCAACGTGTGGCAATATGGTCTTTGTGCCTTCACCAGTATAGCCGCCCCAGATGCCGTCTACATTTAGCGTCACGTCATAAAAATAGCGCATCAGGACATCGAACCCCTCCAGGCCATGAGTGAACTGGCTGAAACCGAGACCCTGTTTCCACTCTTCACCGGTCCAGTCTTTTGCCAGGGCGTTGACCAGCATGGATTCTTCGACTGTAGGTGGCCGCACGTCATCATAGTAGCCGGGGATCAGAATGGTATTGCCGTCGTCAGTGGTCATCGAGGCAATTGCTGCAATCAGTCGCTGGGTTGGTGATTCGACGATCGCTTTAAACGAACCATGGATTTCAGACCGGGCAGGCCCACCCCAGGAACCGCCCTTACTCTTGAGTTCCCAGTAATTAATCCCTTTAACACCCAGTAAGACAGTCAGCCCGCCGCTGCGATCCTGTGAATTAAACGGAAACAGCACCCCGTCAGCCGTGCCCAGGCGATCTTCGTACGCGTCTACCAATTCCGGATAATGTGGCGAACCCAGTTCTTCTTCACCTTCGGCCAGCACCATCAGGTTGACGGGTAAGCCACCCGTGACCTGGATGATCGATTCAATTGCGTTTAAAAACGCGCGCTCCGGACCTTTCTGGTTGGTGGCGCCACGGGCCATCATAACCTGCCCAAATTCCTTGTCGACAAGCTTGCCTTCGAATGGTGGGCTCTCCCAGTCCTCCGGATTCACCGGCTGCACGTCGTACATCATGTAAATCATCAGCGTGAACGGCGCGCCGGCATCGTAGAACCCCCAGACCCCGGGGTGCCCGGAGGTGGGTACCAGCCGGGTTTCAGAAAACCCGATAGCAGCCAGGTCGTCACGTAACATTTCTGCCATTTCAATAACACCAACATTCTGCGCGCTGATCGAGGGCTGCTGGACCCAGCGTTGCAGGTTTTTGAAGTGGGCATCCAGGTTCTTGTCAATGTGAGCATAGACCTTGTCATGACTACCCGTATAGGTTTTAACCTGGTCCAGGCTGTACGCCTCGGTGCTCGAGAGTGCATATTGCGGGTACACATCATTCGATTCATGTGATTCACCAGCTACTGCAATGGCAGCTGTGAATACAAGCAATCCGAATATGGTTTGAAGACAAGAAATGATTATGCGGTTCAAGGCGGTTTCTCCTGCTGAAGATATTGTAAATATAAGGTTGAAGGGTACCAATTCGAATATAAACAAAAAAGGGCTCTAGCCTCTTTTATCCTTTACTTAAAGTAACAGTGAGCTTTCGATGGGTGTATAACAAGATGCAGCGTTAATTAAACTGACCGCAGTGAGCTTACGAACCCCATAGACCTCGACCGGCGTAGCGTATTTTGATTTGATTTTTTCAACCAAATAGTCAAAATCACCATCGCCAGAGGCCAGTACCATAACGTCAGACTCCGCTGCTAATTCCATCATATCGACCGCAATGCCCACATCCCAATCACCTTTTGATGAGCCATCCGCGCGTTGAATATAGGGCTTTAGGCGTACCTGAAAGCCGATCGCTCGTAAAATATTTTGAAATTGGCGCTGCTTTTCGTTACCTCTGTCTATCGCATAGGCATAGGCGTTTACGACATTGCGTCCAGCCGTTACCCTCGCCCAGAATTGGTTGTAATCGAAATTGCGCCCAAATGCACTGCGCGTGGTGTAGTAGATGTTTTGCACATCAACAAAGAGGGAAACGTTTTCCATTTACAAAGTCCGTGCTCGCGCTAACCTTAGCATTGCCCTCAGGCCGAATTATGTCTGTGCCACGCCTCGAGAACTTTGCGCTCCCGATCAGCCTTGATTCCCGTTCTGAGTTGAGTCTGTTGTTCAGCCGGCCCGGGGATTCGGGGGACAGTTTACCTGATTCCCACCCCGATACGTCCCCCCGATACCGATCTTGGCTCTTAATTATATTCAAACCCATCCTAAGCAGATTGGACTATTGCAAACGGGCTGTATATGCTTATTTTTGATAAATGCCATAAAAATTAAGAAGAAAGACATTGAAAATGTCAGGTCAAAAAACCGAAAGACTGCATTCTCTAGATTCACTTAGAGCCATTATGATGATGCTTGGGATTGTGCTTCACGCAGCCATTACTTACATTGGCGGGGAGCCATCCTTTGGTTGGCCAATGCGAGATCCAAGTGCCGATAGTGAGTTTTTACTATGGCTCTTAGTGATTATTCACAACTTCAGAATGCCCATTTTCATGGTTGTGGCAGGGTTCTTTGCGGCGCTATTATTTTATGAACGATCCCCGAAGAAAATGTTAATCAACCGAGTCAATAGACTGGTTTTTCCGTTTGTTGTGTTTGTGTTATTACTCTGGCCCTTGGTGACCATGGCTTTCTCTTATTCGAATGATATTTTTGGATTTAGCGAAGAGATTGAATCTGTCATCGGTTCGGGCTATATGAATTTGACAATTTATTCATTCAGCGAGCTTAAGAATTTAATTCCTGGCTCAACCATGCATCTTTGGTTTATTTATTACTTGATCATGTTCTCCCTGGTGTCTTTTGGGATAGGCATGTTGTTCAAGAAAATGCCAACAATTGAATCGAAAATAAAAAAGACGTTTGAAACAATCATCCAGGCACCAATCAAGAAACTGATCCTCTTCACATTTTTAAATTTCGTCATTCTCCTGATAATGAATGACAGCTGGGTTTCTACATCGACAAGTTTCACCCCTGACTCAGGAACATTTCTTTTCTATATCTATTTTTACTTTTTTGGATGGATTTTATTCAAATCGAAACATTATTTATCAAGTTTCATGGATTATGATTGGCTTTACTCAATTCTTGCGGTGCTTGTATTTACCACCTACCATTTCGCTGATACTTCGCTCTTTTCCACGGAACTGAGTGCTTTGATCAAATCACTTAGTGTGTGGTTATTTGTATTTGGCTTTACCGGTTTGTTTTTAAGATTCTTTAGTCATCACTCAGCCAGGATGAGGTATGTTTCTGATTCGGCTTACTGGGTTTATTTGCTTCACTTGCCTTTAGTAGCCTTTGTTCCAGGTTTAATCAGTGACTGGAACATTCCCGACGTTTTGAAATTCTCAATTGTGGTGGCAGCGACTGGAATAGTGTGTTTTGTTACCTATCATTATTTTGTCAGAACATCATTTATTGGCAGATTTCTAAATGGAAAGAAATACTCCAGAAAGTTATCTGATATCAAGCACGCACCGATAACAAAGCAATCACAGTCACCCATCTTAGAACAACAATAGAATAGATAAACTACGATAAGGCTAGCCAGTTATAACTTAGATTGATTTGTATAAAGGCATGTACAAAGGCGAGGACACTCATGTGTCTTCATTTTTCCCTTATTCCTCTTTAGCTCGACTCCTTACAGACCACTACGTATGGCATTCAATGCAAGACCTGTGGTCATGTCGTGCGGTAGGATACTCACATAGCGGCCATCCTTGCTGATGACATAGGTTTTTGATGTGTGTTCGACCAGGTAGCCCATGGCCGAATCACTTTCTACCTTGATAAAAAAGCCACCATATTGGTTGGCAACTTTCTGCACTTCTTCCGGCGTACCGGTAATGCCAATGAAACCAGGATGGAAATAAGTGGCGTATGCGTCCAGCTTTTCGCCTTGATCCCGTTCCGGATCAATACTGATGAAAACCGGCTGCACGTCTTCTAACTCTTCTTGTGTCAATTGCTTTAGCGCGGAAGCGATAATGGTGAGTGTGGTCGGACACACATCAGGGCAAGAAGCGAAACCAAAATACATCACCACAAGTTTGCCTTGAAAGTCACTTAGTTTTACCGGCTTGTCGCCCTGGAAAAGCGTAAAGTCACCACCAAACTTACCCTCGACCACTTTTACTTTTGTATAGCCTTCAGCAATGGTCTCAAGTTCAGGGCTGGATTGCGGCAGGTAATATCGCGCTATACCGATGCCCAGGGCAAAAGCTAGCAAACCAATCAAGATCACGGTCTTTTTCATGAGTGTGCTATTCGCTTAAAGTGCCAACCAGGGCTTCAACTGTTTTTTGTGAACCGTCGGAAAACTTCAGTGTCAGTGGCTCAGATGTGCCTGCTCTCATTGCTTTCTCAAGTCCTATCAGCATGATGTGATAGCTACCAGGTTTCAGTTCTGCAGAGTCGTTGGCCGGGATGTCGACATGACTGACCTTACGCATTCGCATCCTGCCCTCATGCATGCTGGTTTCATGAATTTCCACCGTGCTTGCGCCGCTATAGCTGACAGATGTCAGGGTATATGCAGTTGCTGAGTTATTAACCAGCATCATGAATGCGCCACTGATAGTTTGCCCCGGTGCTGTGGCCCGGATTCTGGGCTTATTTACAGTGATTGACCCGGCAGCATTTGTGGAATCGATAACGGCGCTAGGTGGCTTACTGGCACTCGCCGTTTCCGAGCTGTTATCGCCCGCGTAAAGACCAAAGGTCGTCATCAGCAGAAATGCTGGAATCAAGGCGCGTAGTATTGGTTTCATTCTAAATTCTCGAAGTCATTACCAGTGGTAGCTTAACGATTTTTCGGGTTTATTGCATGACAATCCGATTGTTAAGTTCGCCCGGAAAAGGGGCTGCGAGCTGCGGGACAGTTTACTTAATTGCCACAGTTTCAACTGTCCCTTAATCAGAGCCTTTAATCAGAGCCCTTATTAGTCGTTTTTACCCTTTCCGTTTTCTCTTTTCTCAAGAATTGCATGATGGGCCATCAGCCGAATGGCATTGATCTTAATGAAGCCTTCCGAATCCTGCTGGTTAAACCCGCCCTCTATATCCATGCTTGAGAGGTTCTGGTCATAGAGTGAACTATGGCTTTCGCGGCTCAGGACGTACACGTTGCCTTTGTATAACTTCAGGTTGACTATTCCATCAATGACTTCCTGGCTCTTGTCTATCGCGCATTGGAGGAATTCCATTTCCGGGCTGAACCAGAAGCCATTGTAAATCAGCTCAGCAAACTTGGCTGAAAGCATGTCGCGTAAACGCATCACTTCGCGGTCCATTGCAATGCCTTCTATGTCTGTGTGGGCCAAGTGCAAAATGGTTCCGCCGGGTGTTTCATATACGCCCCTGGATTTAACCCCAACATACCGGTTTTCAACAATATCGATGCGTCCAATGCCGTTGGCACAGCCCAGTTCGTTCAGGTAGTTAAACAGCTCCAGGGAATCGGTTTTAACAGTACCGTCTTCCCTGTTTGTGACCTTGATCGGAATTCCATCCTTGAATTCTATTGATATACGTGTGGCTTGATCCGGCGCATCTTCGGGGTCTACGGTTTTGGAGTAGACGGCTTTTTCCGCCTCTGTGGAAGGGTCTTCGAGGACTCCGGCTTCGTGGCTGATATGCAGCAGGTTGTCATCTTCACTGTAAGGCTTCCCGGCAGTGACTTTTACATCAATTCCGTGTTTCTCAGCGTAGGCAATCATGTCAGGACGACCTTTGAATTCACTGAGAAAAGAAGGCATCTTCCAGGGTGCCAAAACCTTGATGGTTGGCTCCAGGGCATAATAAGCCAGCTCAAACCGAACCTGGTCATTACCTTTTCCAGTGGCACCGTGAGAAACGTATTTGGCATTTTCCCGTTTTGCGATTTCAATATGTCTTTTAGCAATTGGAGGGCGGGCCAGTGCGGTTCCCATCAGGTAACGGCTTTCGTAAACGACATTGGCCTTGAATGCCGGAAAAATATAGTTTTCAACGAAATCCCGCTTCAGGTCTTCAACATATACTTTGGACGCACCAATTTTTAGTGCTTTGGCCCTTGCTTCCTCAAAATCTTCTTCCTGCCCAACGTCAGCTATATAGGCGATAACCTCATAATCCCGCTCCAGGAGCCATTTGAGGATAACGGAGGTGTCCAGTCCTCCACTGTATGCTAAAACGACCTTTTTGGAATTCATTGTTAAGCTCTCCTGAGTTATTTGTGCAACATAACTCAGTACACCCGTCACTACTAGTCTTTAAGGACAAGGGTGTCCAGACTTCCATTGCTCTTAATCGCAAGCTAGGCTATGTTGTTTGATCTACAGCTATAGCTAAAGCCCCTTTGAATTCGAAGGCAAAATAAAAATTAGGGATTATCTTTGTCTAATTCTCTCTTCGCAGAACTCAAAAAACGTAAAGTCTTCAGGGTACATAATCTCTAAAAATAACGACATTGACATTGGGAAAACAGCTAAATGCTATCTACAGGGATGCCGGAAAATCGGGTAATGCGCTCAGGAAACACGCAGAATCGCTGGTAAATGACAGTTGAAGGTACACATTTATGCCACAGGCAATCGACTAATAATGTATCCAGCCCTCATTGGATACCGCTGGAAGAATAGCGCTCGACCCTCTTATAATCATTTTGCATATGCCAACAGTGAAATAGACTATGAGCGAAATAAAAACAGAACCATGGCCGCAAGAAAAATTCAATAAATGGTATCAAGAGCACCAGGTAATACCCTCAAGAGATTATGTCAGAACACTTGTCCCCCGAATAAAAGCACTCGGGGATCGAGCAGGATTCAAGCTTGAGAAATATGGTGAAGCCTCCTACACCACCTGTGACGCAGTTGGTGGCAGTGTCGAAAAAACAAGCCGGGTTACACATGATTTGTACAGATTACTTATCGGAGATTTTAGCCAGGAGATACCTTGCTATATTGTTTTAGGGGGCACCCACGGTTACGAAAAAGGCGGTCCACTGGCGGCCTTGAAATTCGCAGAAGAGGAAGCGTCACAATACGTTGATCGCTTTAACATCGTTATTTATCCTTGCCTTAGCCCCGGCCCGTATGAAAAAGAGCTCAGATTTACAGAAGGCCGAATTGACATTAACAGGGATGCTTTTTTGGACAACGCGCAAAGCCAGGAAATGCGTGCTCTTGCCAAATCGGTAAAGGAACTTCATCAGCGGTTGTTTAACGGTGACCCAAACAAGAAATTTACTGCTGCTATTGATCTGCATGAAACCCCATTCATGGATATTGCCATTGATAAAGAAAACGCAGCAGCCGGTGGTGAAACCTTTGAGCTTGACATTTTTCCTAAAGGATTGTTTCTGATAGCATTTAACGAAGATCAGCACCTGGCCAACAAGATAATTCAAAACGTGCGTCTTGAAGGTCATCATGTAGTCGATGATGACACACTTTACGGTGCCCCCAACAATGATGGTGTCTTGTTAATGAGTGAAACGGGGCCGGTTACGGGGCGCGTCCGTCAACTTCTTAAACACTTTACTACTGCAAGCTTTACAACTGAATATTGCGATATAGATCTCACCGATGAAACGCCTGATGTAGAACGGGTTGAACCGCAAATGGCTGCGATCAGGGGGATGTTTCCTTGATGTGGGTGTCGTGGTTAGTTGTTCTGCCATTAGTATAAAATGATGGCTGGCATCAGGGTTGCTTTGTGCCAGTTGACCGGAGACGGCTAATGGGCAACTCCATCTTATTAACTAACATCATCCGGTTTACAACAGTTAAGCGACTGTATAGACTTTGCCTGTGAAATCTGTATTTTCAATGAAAATCTGGTCGACGCGTTTGCTCGTGTTGCTTGTGCTGTTCAGCGCGCAAAGTCTTTCATTGGCCCATGAAGTCACCCATGTTTCAGACATTGATGCAGGTTTAATGTGCGAAGTTTGCCTGGTTGGCCAAGGTATTGACTCGGCAATTGTGGCAAGCCATGAACCATCGGTGGCTCATGTCAGTCTGAATTTCCATGTCCATAAGTACATCGCAACGCAGCTCAAGGCCGAAGCTGCAACATATACCGCCCGCGCCCCCCCCTTTGAACAACGGTAGCTAGACTTTTCGTTTCCAATTCAGCACCAATAAGGTGCTCATCCACCGTTTTTCAGAGTATTAAAAACAATGAGATTATTTGTAAATTTCTGGCCTGGGCAATGCCTGTTGGCCGCGCTTGCGTTAGCTTCATCAGGCCTGCACGCCGATTCATCCGAACAGGAACACCGTCACCATTCAGTTCACGGCACCGATCACG
>JAOUCZ010000223.1 GCA_029859505.1 Lysobacterales bacterium
TCATACCCCTTTACCGCATCCCATAAAAAAACGCGAAAAATTGAACAGGATGTTCTTTTTTAATTGAATAAACCTAAATGACAATATCACCGATGTCTGATAGATTCAGCACGACTTGCCAACCAATTATCGAAGGTGCTTTACATGAATAGCTTTTTAAAACCGGTTTCCGTTTTACTATTAAGCTTTGTTAGCTTGTTATCAGTTGATACGTTCGCTGCTGATTCAAAAGGAACGGTATTTATTACCGGTGCCAACCGGGGTATTGGCTTGTCTTTGGCTCAGAACTTTGCTGCTGCGGGCTTTAACGTTATCGGCACGGCGCGTAAACCGGAGCAAGCGACAGCACTGAAAGATACGGGTGCTCGGGTTGAGCAGCTGGATGTGACAGACCAGGCCAGTGTTGATGCGATGGCGCAGCGCATGGCAGAAACACCCGTTGATATTCTGATCAACAATGCGGGTATTAAGGGTGGCGAAAGTAAAGATATGGCGGCATTGGATGTGGAAAACATGGAATGGGTTCTGAACGTCAATACCCTCGGCCCGGTCAGGGTAATGAAGGCCTTGTTTCCCAATGTGCAGTCAGGCGAGCGCAAAATGGTTGTCAACATCAGCAGCACTATGGGCAGCATTGAGCGAAATACCTGGGGTTGTTGTGCGGGCTACCGTGCCAGCAAGTCAGCGCTAAACAGCATCAATAAAACCTTTGCCGTAGATTTTGGCAAGCAAGGGGTAACCTTCGTGGTGATGCACCCTGGCTATGTGCAAACCGATATGAACGAGGGCCAGGGAAACATCACACCTGCTCAAAGCGGCGCTGGTCTGATGAACGTGATCACAGGGCTGGATGCTTCAGACAACGGTAAATTCTACGACTGGCAGGGCAATGACCTGCCCTGGTAGGTAAATACATGAGTCCAAATGAGATCGTCCCAGCGGAATTACTCACCCGAAACTCCAGCAATGGCGTACTTTTGTTCACCTCATTTATCTCCATCATTATCAGCTTTGCCATGATTTATCTTGGCAAAAAAGGTAAGCAACTGTGGATGGTCTGGGGGGCATATGGCTTGATAATAATGGCTCTGTATATGGCTGGCGCACTGATATCCGGCTAGTCAAGATAATTGGGGTTAGCGCGAATGACTCCTATTTTTATTTATTTGTCGAAAAAATCACCAAAAAAACTGTCGAGCCCAAGCTCTTTCGAAACACTGCCGTCCAGCAGCTTGAACAAAAAAGACCGGCGTCTGTGCTGATCTTCTTCAAACACAGCAAACGTCACCTCTTCTGGTGTGAGAAATCTGCCTTCTGACTGCTTTACCTGTTCAACCCCAGTCACAACTTCAGGCACAACTCTAGGCGTAACTTTAGTCAAGTCCGAATACTCCTTATCATCAAACCAAAGAATATGACAAGAGCGGCAGATATCAATCATTATGACTCCACCCTGTCCATCTGCCTCGACTACGTTTAACCGGTTCTTGCAACCAGGACATGGTCGTCCCGTTTCAGCTTCACCTGAGGAGAGTTTTTGCCAGATTTTTTTGAACGTACCTGTATTCAGTTCTTTACGAACGATGGGTAAAGAGATCGCGAATCCCCCGCAAGAAGCACATTTCCAAAGACGAATACGTTCCTGCTTTTGCGCTTGAAGTGAGACATTGCATGTGGGGCACGAAAAATCCATCTTCACAGTTTAAATCATAAACGGGATGTACAGCAGTCAGAATGCACCAGGGGCCTGTGTGAAGCTTGACAAAAGGGAGGCGCTTTTAACGCAAATATGGACTGGATCTGGCACTTGACTCTGACCCCTATCATTCACTCAAATCACTCATAAGTGACCCCTTCTGTGCAGTTAGGCTACACTTTCCCCATGACTCCACTCACTCAGAAGTTTATTGATAGCTGTCCCGTTGAACGTGGGTTTCGCATGCGTGGACTGGAAATGACGCGTCTTGAAGTATTTATTGATGCTGCTTTCGCTTTCGCGGTTACCATGCTGGTGATTTCATTTGATAGCATTCCGCGTTCTTATGACGAAGTGATGCTGGCGGTTAAAAGTATTCCCGCCTTTGTTGTCGCTGTCGCTCAGTTGGTGTGGATCTGGCACACACACAATGTGTGGAGCAGGCGATTCGGCCTTGATACAACCTACACCGTATTTATCAGTTCAGTCCTGCTGATCGTGGTTCTGATTTATGTCTATCCCATGCGGATCATGGCCGGCGGCATGTTTGCCTGGCTTAGTAATGACTATCTGCCGTCGAATTTCAATGACATCTCACTTGATGAGTTGAGGGATATGTTTGTCTTTCTCGCAATTGGGTTTATTGCCCTGTGCCTGGTTTTTGTACAAATGAACCGATATGCCGCCCGCCTTAAAGGGGAGTTACGGCTGAGTGATTTCGAGCTGTTTGAAACCAGATCACTGGCCATTATGTGGTCCGGCGCTGCAGTCATAGGCCTGCTTATGATCATTCTGGCAACCATCTTGCCCAGCCAATATGTGCCGTTTTCAGGATTTTCATTTATGTTACTGGCGGTCTGGTTCCCCCAGATGCGTAAAAGGCGGAGAAAGTCCGCACCAGAAGCTTTGAGCCCGAAGCACTGAAGGGGAAAACATAAAAGGGGCCGGATACACTTAATTTGTTATCACGCGACCAGTCAACCGAATAAATGTATCCGGCCCCTTTTCACTGACGAAAAGCGATATTCAATATACTCAGAATACTGGCAATATAGCTTTATATCCTGCCAATACTCACTCTCAATTGGTGAAGAGTATCCAGCCCTTTTACCCGTAAATTCCATTCTATGACCATAAATGCTGGTTGACTAACTTTAATTCGTATCCTACGATCTATGCTCATTCGTTAAAAATTTGTTAATGAGGAGAATGCAATGCTCAAATCAAATTGGACCCATTATTCACTTCTATTTGCAACAATGTTATTTAGTGCGCCCGTGGCAGCACAGGATATTGTCGAAGATGCGGAGGCAGAAGAAACACTAGAAGAAGTCATTATCACCGGTTCGCGTATTCGTCAAAACCCGCTGGATGCGCGCACGCCCGTTCAGTTTCATACCGAAGAAGATATGGATTTAACAAGTTCTATATCGGCAGCTGATTACCTTCAGAAACTACCTGTTACGGGTTCTGCTATTAACCGCTTGAATAACTCTTCGGGTAACCTGGGTTTTCCGCCGGATGGCGCGGGAATCGGCGCAGGTGCGTCGGAAATCGATCTGCGAAACCTTGGCTCAAAACGCACGCTGGTATTGGTCGATGGCAGGCGCTGGATTCGAGGTTCATCTGCATCGGGTGTTGCCGGTGCAGTTGATATCAATACCATTCCAAACAATGCCGTCAAATCGATTGAGATTTCCCTTGACGGCGCATCAACCGTTTATGGTTCTGATGCGATTGCAGGCGTGGTAAACATCATCACGCAGGATAACTACCAGGGCTTCAAGGCATCGGCCTACTATGGCTCATTCGAGGATGGCGACGGCGAATCCGGTGAAGTGGATGTCAGCTGGGGTGGGGAAACTGACCGTGCCCGGCTATTTCTGGATGTAAGCTATACCAAGCAACAGGAAGTCTTTGCGGGTGACAGGGAAATTTCCGAGTATGCCATACAGGGTTTTCCTTATGGTCTGAGTTCAGGTACCCCGGAAGGTCGCGTGGTTTTCACCGATCCACGCATTGGGCAAACGTTGAGCATTACAACTTACTCAGCGAACCCATTCTATGATCCAAACTGTTGGGCCAGCGGATCATCCGTACCAGGCTGCGATGACTTTCAGGCGTTTACACTGGACGATCGTTTCAACTGGCAACCTTACAATTACCTGCTGACACCAAATAAACGCACCAGCTTTTTTGCCAAGGCTGAGTATGACATTACCGATAATGTCATGTTCAGAATGACCGCCAGTTACAATCGGCGGGAATCCACTTCACAGGCCGCGCCCGAGCCGTTGTTTTTTGGCCCTGATGCTGGTTCGGGTGAAATCCTGGATAACCTGGTCTGGCCGGCGGATCACCCGACCAACCCATTTGGTATTGAAATGGGACCGAATTCAATGGTGTTTACCGGACGCAGGCCCATCGAGGCCGGACCGCGTATTTTTGAGCAAACGGTTAATACCTATTACATTGCGGCAGGTATAGATGGTTCCTTCTCAGCCGGTGAAAATACCATTTACTGGGATTTAACCGCGATATTCTCTGAAAACGACGCCTCGCAAATCAAGCACGGTGCATTCAATGCACAAAATATCTCCCTGGCGCTAGGGCCGGTGGATACTTGTGCGGCGGTACCCGGTTGTGTTCCATTCGCCTGGGTCGGACCCGACACCATAAGCCAGGAAATGCTGGATTTCGTGACATTTGTTCAGAAGGATGTCAGTAACCAGAAGTTGAACGATTACACTTTTAACATGACCGGTCAGTTTGGCGGGTTCAGTGCCGGGGAAATTGGCTGGGCAGCGGGATATGAGCACCGTGAGGAAGATGGAAGTTTCACGCCTGATTCAATCGTTTCAAGTGGTTTTACAGCCGGTGTTCCGGCACAACCAACCGAAGGTGGTTTTGATGTTGATGAATTTTACGCTGAGTTTATCGTTCCGGTTTGGCGTGGTGACGGTCAACAACGGGTTGATATCAGCGCATCTGGCCGCTACTCGAATTACAACCTGTTCGACAGTGAAACCGTGTGGGCCCTTGGTGCCATTTGGGCACCGTCGGACAGCCTGACCTTACGGGCAAACTACGCCACGGGTTTTCGGGCGCCCAATATTGGTGAGCTGTTCAATACCGGTTCACGTTTTGACGCCAGTATCAACGACCCCTGTTCAAATGCCCAGCCCGATGTACAGGCTAACTGCCTGGCGCTTGGCGTTCCGCCGGATTACCAGCAGGCCAATCCGCAAATCAGTGTGACAACGGGTGGTAATGTGGGCTTGACACCTGAAACATCGGACACCTTTACCGCCGGGTTCACATGGGATGTTGCAAGTGCCGACAACTGGGCAAGTATTGATGGTCTGCTGTTTGATGTTAACTACTACGACATCCAGATCGACAACGCCATACAACCGCCAGATGCACAGGATGTTCTCACCCAGTGTGTTGATACGCTTGACTCGTTCTACTGTGACAATGTTCTGCGGTCGGTGAACGGCGCCGTCTTGCGTGTTGATGGCATATTGCAGAATATTGGCGGTATTGATACCTCTGGTCTTGACTGGAAAGTTGAGTTAATCACTGCACAAAACAATGCCGGACAATTCCGCTTCCAGTGGCTTAGTACTTACCTGTTTGATTACACGGAAACTGTACCCGGGCCGGATGGTGATATCAAAATTGACCGGGAAGGTACTGAGCTGGGTTCACCCGAGCGTGCATTTCTTAAATACAAATCCCAATTCAATACCGATTGGCTCTATAACTCCTGGACAGTCAGGCTTGGCTTTCAATACTTCGATGGCCTGGATGAGCAGTGTGGCGGAATGGTGGCTGCCTTTGAACTGTGGGATGATTTTTGCAGCAATGGCCAGGACGGCAACAAGCTTGACAGCACGTTGTTTACCAACCTGAGTGCCACCTGGTCACCCGATTTAGGTGGCCAGGGTCAGTGGAGCTTCATGATAGGTGTTGACAACATTTTCGAGGAGGACCCACCATTCTGTGCTTCATGCGACCTAAATAGCTTCGATGGAACGATTTACCCCATTCCGGGACGCTTCTGGTTCGCCAGGGCTGTTTTCCAGATTGATTGATTCTATTGTGTTACCGACAAACAAAAACGGCCCCTTTACGGGGCCGTTTTTTTATAGTGCGTAACAAACCAGACACCCAGCTAATTGATAGTTGCGAATAAAAAAGGGGCCAAAAAAGGGGCCGGATACACTTACTTTGTATTCACACGATCAGTCAACCGAATAAATGTATCCGGCCCCTTTTCAGCCTGTCGACGACGGCCTTTTTCCTGAATCAGTTTGCCGTAGAATATGCTTTTCTGCGGCACACAAAAGGTATTTGAGTATTTTGAATTCTCTTGCCATACAACGACTGACAGATAAGTTCCTGCGGGAAGGTGTCACAGAATTCGATGTAGTCGAAAATGATCAACGGCTAAACCGGCTAACAGATAACATCCTCGGTGACGACTGGTACTCCGATTACAGCATGGTGATGTTCTCCGGTCAGGGTACCAAAAGGCAATCATGGCATCAGGACTGTCACCTGATGATCCGTGTAAGTTCAATATGAACCGGCTGGTTTACACGATGGACATCAACGCTGACGTTGGCGGGCAAACCGCAGT
>JAOUCZ010000224.1 GCA_029859505.1 Lysobacterales bacterium
TTGGCAAGAAAGAGAATCTGGATCCGGTCTACTGGTTGCTGGGCGCGGCACTCGGCTGGGGTGGTTTGCCCGCAGAGGCCGCCACCTACGCGAATGCAGTCCCCGAAATGAACGATGGCAAGACCCCTTACACACTCACCGTGACGGACGTACCGGTGTATGGCTTCTGGTCTGTGACTCTCTACGATGACAAGGGCTATATGCCGGTCAACGAGTACAACGCCTACTCATTCAACAACGTCACCGCCAAGAAGGCCAAAGACGGCAGTGTAACCATCCACTTCGGCGGTGACCCCAAGGCGGATAACTTCCTGCCAATCGTACCGGGATGGAACTACATCGTCAGGATGTACAAGCCGGGTCCCGAGATCCTGAATGGAAGCTGGACATTCCCGAGTGCTAAACCTGCAGAATAGGACCGACTGGGAGTTATCAAATGAAAAAGATGCGCTATTCAATGTTCTTTTTCATCCTCAGGCATGCAAGCCAGTGGGGTATTCTTTTTCTCTTGCTCGTCCTGGCCGGTTGTGCCGGTCCGCCGGAACGCCAGCCGCTTCCTCCCGAGTACACTTTGAAAGCAGGTGTTCCGGGTATCCCGGAGGCACGGTTCTGGGGCGACGAGTGGCCGACTTTCGCAGCGGAAAGGTTCGAGGAATTCACTGTTGCCGATTTTCAGCGGGAGTACGATGGAATTTACGGTAAACCACACAATTACCTCGCGATCTCCGGCGGCGGTGCAAACGGGGCTTTCGGAGCAGGCTTGCTCGTCGGGTGGACTGAGAGTGGTGAGCGGCCCGAATTCACCATGGTGACAGGGGTCAGCACGGGTGCCTTGATCGCGCCATTCGCTTTTCTGGGACCGGACTATGACGGTGAGATGAAAACGATGTATACGACTATCTCCACCAAAGATATCGCCAGGAAACGCAAGCTGCTTGCTGTTTTATCCAACGACTCCATGGCAGACACAGCGCCTCTGAAGGCTTTGATCGCGAAAGTCATTGATGCCGAAATGATCGACGCTATTGCCCGGGAGCATAAAAAAGGTCGACGCCTGTTTATCGGTACCGTAAACCTTGATGCGGGCCGGTCGGTCATCTGGAATATTAGTGCCATCGCGGTCAGCGACTACCCGCAAAAGATAACGTTGATCCAGGATTTGCTGCGGGCGTCAGCGGCAATACCTGTGGCTTTCCCACCCGTGTTTATCACTGTGGAGGCCGAGGGCAAACAATACGATGAAATGCACGTAGATGGAGGAACCGGTTCACAGGTATTCGTCTACCCGGCAGCAGTAGACTGGCAAGTAATCACCAGGAAACTCAAGGTAAAAGGCAAACCTCAAGTTTATGTGGTCCGAAACTCATTTCTTGACGCGGATTACAATGGTGTTAAGCGCAGTGTGTTTCCTATCGCATCGCGAACCATTGACTCACTCATCAGGACACAGGGAGTCGGTGATCTTTACCAGATATACACGCTTTGCCAACGGGACGGAAACGATTTTAACCTGGCCTACATTCCGTCGGATTTCACCGATGAACCTACCGAGGGTTTCGATCCGGTTTACATGAAAAAACTCTTTGATCGTGGTTACCAGATGTCCCTGGAGGGTTATCCATGGGAAAAAGCACCGCCGGGTTTTATTCTGGCCACTGAGTGATACAAGCCATCCAGCATTCTGTTTTAAGCTTCTTCGAGCATCCCTGACAACTGCTGGACCAACATCAAACCGTGAAGTGTGTCTACCCCAATCCACTGCAGTGGTAAGGTATGACAAATCCTGTGCGCGTTGATAAAATTACACACATATGAGCCAGAATAACCAAAATAAAATCAATCGCTTAATCTCAGTAGCACCCATGATGGACTGGACTGACCGGCATTGCCGCTACTTCCATCGTCTGCTGGCACCCTCGGCCCTGTTGTATACGGAAATGGTAACCACCGGTGCGATCATCCATGGTGATGCTGATCGTTTTTTGGCATATAACCTGGAAGAGCAACCGGTGGCCTTGCAGTTGGGCGGCAGTGATCCGGAAGACCTGGCAGCCTGTGCCCGGATAGCAGAAAAACGTGGGTATGATGAGATCAATCTGAATGTCGGCTGTCCATCCGACCGGGTGCAACGTGGCCGCTTTGGTGCCTGCCTGATGCTGGAGCCGGAGCTGGTTAAGGATTGTATGTCAGCTATGATCGATGCGGTTGATATTCCGATAACAATCAAGACCCGTCTGGGTGTGGACGATCACTACAGTTACCAGTACATGAGCGACTTTGTCGGACGCGTGGCTGAATCGGGCTGCGAGGTTTTTATCATGCATGCCCGCAAGGCGCTGCTGGCGGGCCTGAGCCCGAAACAGAATCGCGATATACCACCTTTACACTACGACTGGGTTTATCGCTTAAAAGAAGAGTCGCCGGATTTTCAGGTTGTTATAAATGGTGGAATCGGATCGGTTGACGAGGTGAATAGTCACCTCGAACATGTGGATGGCGTCATGCTGGGTCGTGCTGCATACCATACGCCGTGGCTACTGGCCGAGTGTCAGCAACAGCTGTTTGAAAACCAAATTCTAGAAACCCGCGAAGACGTCATAGAGCCGATGACTATGTATTTGGAACGCCAGGTGAAAAACGGAGTGGCGGTAAAGCATATCAGCCGGCATTTGCTGGGTTTGTTCCAGGGTTTACCCGGTGCGAAAGCCTGGCGGCGATACTTGAGTGAAAACGCGTACAGGGATGATAACAATATTGACCTGCTTAACCAGGCACTGGCCGCCATGAAAAAGGCTGCGGGTAAATCACATAGCATCGAGTCAATGCCGTTATGAGTGTCAATAACGCCGAAGAATTCCTTGCCAAGCCGTTAATGCTCCTACTCAAAAGCTTATTCATTGCGCTCGGTCTGCTGACGACTCAGATTGCCTGTGCCGCACAGAATATTCCTTCAAGTTCATCAGCGTGTAGTAAGCAGGACCAACCCGGGATTCTGACCTCACCCCTGCTATCGGTGGTGACACTGAACATGGCCCATGGCCGTAAAGATGCCTTTAACCAGATGTTTCAGAAAACCAGCACCACGCGCGCAAACCTGCAGGACATCTCCAATTTTCTCAGCGACAGTGGTGCCGACCTCGTTGCACTCCAGGAAGCTGACGGACCGTCGCGTTGGTCCGGCAAGTTCGACCATGTTGAGTTTGTCTCTGAAAATAGCGCCTATCCCTGTAATATTCACGCCCGTCATGCAAAAAAATACATGTATGACTTCGGAACAGCATTGCTCTCGAGTGTACCTTTTACGAACGAGCTCGAATATACATTCGAGCCATCACCGCCAACCACCAACAAGGGTTTTTCCATGGGGCAGGTGCGCTGGAACCCGGATGGCCGCTTACCGGAACCTGTGACCGTTAGTGTGATTTCGGTGCATCTGGACTTTTCCCGCAAGAAAGTGCGTGATGCGCAAGTGGCAGAGATGCGTGCTGTTTTGGCTGATGTCGAGCCACCGGTTATTATCATGGGAGACTTTAATAGCGACTTGACCAAGGAGAGATCTGCTCTCAAAGCCATAGTTGAAGGTGGGTTGTTTAAGGTCTACAAACCAGAATCAACCCTGTTAGGCACCTATAAGTCCGGTACACATCGTCTTGACTGGATTTTGATATCCAATGACCTGGATTTTGTGACTTACGAGGTACCGCAAGCTATTCTGTCTGACCATCAACCGGTTCAGGCAACGTTGAGCCTGGTTGGAAAACCAAACGAGCTGTTGGATAGTAAACTGAGTGAATAAGTAAGAAATCGATATGATCAAGAATGCGGCCAGCCTGAATTTTGCACTTTTTATAAGCCTTATTGTGAGCCTGTTTCTGGCCGGTTGTGCAACTGCACCCTCTGCGCCGGTCTGCCCCTCAAACACCCAACAATTACCTGATTGTCCACCACTGTCAGCAGTAGTTGATGCAGAAATTGAACACGTATACGAATACAGAACCTGGAAACCACCAAAGGAAGTTGGAGAGGATCCCGTGGCATATGGGGTTAATGCGGATATCCCGGTTCAGGGCGCGAGGGGAAAGATACTGGGTCCGGATGATGAAGGTGCAATTGATTCACTCGCCGCCAAACTATGGATGATTGAGAATGCCCGGCACACGATCGACTTTGGCTACTATATCTTTAAACCGGATCTTGTCGGCTACGCCTTGATGGGTGCGATGTGTGAAGCGGTCAAAAGAGGGGTAGACATACGTGTCATGGTGGATTCGGCAGGCTCAATGAAAGCCAGTAGATCAACTCTGGCAGCCTTGAAAACCTGCGAAAATCAGGCAGGATTTATGTTTAACGAAGCCGGTCAGCAGACCACCCGAAAAGCGCGCGTGCAGGTAATGGTTTTTAATGCCATCAGTAAAATATCAACCAGTCCAAACCGGCGTTCGCATGACAAACTACTGATTATCGATGCCGACTTTCATGACAAGGCGCTGATGATGACCGGTGGCCGGAATATCTCTTTGGATTATTACGGTTTAACTGCTGAGGGGGCACATGATCCTTATGGCTACCGCGATAGTGAAATCCTGATCAGGCCTGCTGAAACCGAAAATGACAAAACCATCGGCGAAGTCAGTTCAGGCTATTACACGTTGTTGTTCCTGTATAAGGGAAACAAGCAGATCATTGAGGTCGATAACAGGCAGGCCAGGGAAATTTATATCGATGAACGGACCAAAGCCAGGCAAAGTCTGCTAACCATCAAAGAGTTTGAATTACTTAAGCCTCATCTCCAGCATATGGATGATTTTATGACCGAAGGGTTTAGGCCAACCAATGTGTTATTGGCACATAACCTCGACAACCTGACCAACAAAAGAGTAACCAGAAACGCAGCCGAAAACCTGGCAAAAAATCCAAACTCCATGCTTTACATATTGCGTAAAATCTCAGACGAGGCCGATGGCACTGAAACCACACGAATCGTATCCCCCTATCTTTTCCTGGCGCAGTATAAAGACAAGCAGGGTAATGTCATCGTCGATGAGGCAGTCGCAATGAGGGAGTGGTTGGATAAGCATCCCAAAGCGCGAATTGAGATTGTTACCAATTCTGTTTTGACCTCTGATAATTTCCCAGCACAATCGGTTATCGACATGGACACGGCACCCCGATTATTGCTAGACGAGGAAACACGCGATGCATGGCTCGCGTTAAAAGCCGAAGATGAGCTTGGAGGTGCGTTGACATCATCTGCGGCCTGGCTGGAACAGGTAAATCACCCGCGATTGGTCATTTACGAAACCGGTGGGCTTGATTCAAGCAGGCTTGGCGAAGGGCAGGCGCATTATGGGAAATTACACGCCAAGTTCTTTCTCGATGATGAAATTGGCTTTGTAGGCACCACGAATTTCGACTACCGGTCTCGGCTTTATAACAGTGAGATGGGTTAC
Organism: Lysobacterales bacterium; assembly: GCA_029859505.1. GTDB lineage: Bacteria > Pseudomonadota > Gammaproteobacteria > Xanthomonadales > SZUA-36 > SZUA-36. Next base: position 5,451 of record JAOUCZ010000224.1, read on the forward strand.
TTTTTTAAAAGTGAACCGCTGGCTGAGGATCTTAATGAAGCGTTTGATTACCTGGTTGGAATGTCCTATCGCTGGGGCAGTCCGGAATGGCTTGAGTTACGGCGGAAAATCCTGGATATGAAGGGCATGAAAGGCTGGTCGACAAAGCGTCAAAGAGGCTTATACAAAACATTGAAAGCCACCGGGCTTCACTGGCTTTTCTGAAGACACCCCGGTCTTCTAATCGGCAGCATTCACTATCAAGATAGGCGGTGAAACCTCACCCAAGCGGAGTTCTGGATATTTAGTGATTGTTTTACGTATACTCCCAATTTGGGCAATAACACTAAAAATAATTACTGGTCTGGTCTCATGACCTGAATAGAGAACATGTCAAACACCAATGTCCGTTAAATCCCTGCTGAAATCCCTTCTGCTTGTCGGGCTTGGAGTCCTCCTGGGTTATGGCTGGTTCCGGTTTGGGGGAGTGATTGCGCCGGCTATCACACAGCAACATGCTTCGACGACAACTCTCACCAATAATCTGCCTCGGCTGGATGCTGAATTCGCGGGCAAGATTGGCCGTAGCTATCGCCAGTCAAGCCCAAACTACCCTCAACCTCCAACCGCCGCGCCCAACTCTCCTAACATTTTGATCATACTGACCGATGACGTGGGGTTTGCGTCATCTTCAACATTTGGTGGACCGGTACCGACACCGGCATTGGATAAGCTGGCAGCGAAAGGTTTGCTGTATAACAGGTTTCACACAACCGCTATGTGTTCACCCACCAGGGCATCCATGCTGACGGGACGAAATTCCCATATGGTTGGAAGCGGAATGATCAGTAACCTGGGCACCGGTTTCCCCGGCTATTCAAGT
>JAOUCZ010000225.1 GCA_029859505.1 Lysobacterales bacterium
GCATCCTCTCCCAACGGTGAATCTTCAATGGTAATAATGTCGTCGCCGGAAAGATAAAAGCGCAGGGTGGAAGCACTGGAAGGCCCATCGCCCTGGTTGCTTGTAGTCGCGTTGATGGTAAACGCCTGCTCAGGGGCCAGTTCTGACTCACTGGTGCCGGGATCAATGACGACGAGGTCTGAAACCAGGTTCAGGATTGCATCGCCTTCAAAGCCGTTGAAGAAAACAACATCAAGTGATGATGGATCAACAGCCGTACAAGTCAGAAAATAGCTTACTTCCGACGATCCGGCATCATTGCTGCTTACATTCAGGGTTGCCTGTTTTAAACCAATCGAAGCGGGTTCACAGCTGACAAATATGCCTGTCGAGCCTGAAGCGGGAACCGGGCTTGGGCAGGCCAGCAGTTTGAATTGATCGGCACTTTCCCCCGTGAGATCGCAGGAAAGCACCAGCTTGGCTGTACCCGTGTTGTCCACGCCAATGACCGAGGCATCACTGGAAGATCCGACTGCTATATCTCCAAAGTCGAGCGTAGCGCCGGGTTCAGGAGTTGACGAGAATTCCGGCTTGTTAGCCAGGGCGGTTACATTAATATAAACCCCGTTGGGGTAGGGCGACTCGTCGGGGTCGTTGGAGTTGACCAGCAACCGTGACTGGGATGTTCCGCCCGGCGCAAGACTGTAATCAACCGTGACACTCACAAGCTGTGATTCACCTGCTGAGATAGTGAGAGGCGCTTGCGGGGACCAGTTTAGCCATGATGCATCTGTTTCCAGAGCGATAGAGGTAACTGACAGGGTGCCGGGGCCATCATTAAAAATTTCGAAAGTTTCTCTGTTTTCGTTAATGGCAGACCCGAGGTCTATTCGCGGCATATCAACCTCGATACCTCCGCTTCTCATATCGCTCACAGTTACTGCCGTATTTTGTAGCGTTGCAAGAATCTCATCCACGCCGGCAACGGGCCAAAGCTGCTTCATAATTGCCCAGGCTCCGGCAACGTGCGGAGTGGACATTGAAGTTCCCTGTTTGCTGCCAAGCGCGTCGCCGGGCAGTGCGGAATCGATATCAACACCGGGTGCCAACAGATGTATCCAGGGATAGATGTTTGAAAACCAGGCAATGTCATCACTATCGGTGGTTGCACCCACACTAATGGCCGAGGAAATACAGCCAGGTGCCAGGATGCTGTCTTTCCAGGTACTATTTCCAGCGGCGATGACCGTGGCAATGCCTACGGATCTCAAATTTTCGATTGCTGCTTTAACGGCGATGTTATCAGCGTCACAGCTTTCCTGGTTGAAGTACTGTCCTCCACCCAGGCTCATATTAACTGCTGCTATATTCATGCTGTCCGCGAGTACCAGTACACGCTCCATTGCAGCAATCTGATCGGAACTGTACGAAGCCACGCACGGTGTATTCCCTCTTCCGCATTCATCTTCAGTAAGGAATTTACTGAATACCTGCATCGCAATGATGTCAGCACCACGGGCAACACCAAAATTGGACCCGACTTCATTATTTCCTGCGACAATACCGGCAACGTGTGTGCCATGGTTGCAACCATTGATTGTAAGATCACAATTAAGAGCCGAATTTACTGCCGTTGAACTGGATGCACCGCCGGGGCAAAGTGACTCTACTTCATCAACTGCACTGAAGCTGTAACAGGCTTCTGATACAACCTTGTTCCCATTAGTGGTAAACCATGAATGTGTATTGTCTACTCCCGTATCGAGAACAGCGACCGCCCAGCCACTACCGTCAAAACCCTCTGCCCAGGCGGTGGGAGAACCGATCACCGGGTTGCTGCTGGCCATTTGGGGTTTACTGATCGTATCCTCACTGATACTTGCGACCAGTGGAGATTTGATGAGGTAGTCGAGCGTCGCCTCATCCGCGCTCAATGCCATAAACGGGACGAACTCGAACTGGTGCCGGATTTGAGCGTTCAACCCCTTCAATCCACTTACCAACTGGTTTCCCCGGGCGCGTATGTCCTGATGCTGTTGCTGTGCTTGAGTTGCGGTCAGCTTGCCCTCTGGCTGTGAGATCATGTCAAAGCCGACGATCAAATCTGCTTTGCCACGATTCCTGATTTTCGCTGTTAAACCGGGCAAGCTGCCTTTCGTGAATTGTGGTGTGCTGTTCACACCAACAGCACTTGGAAACGGAGGGGGCGGAGGTGTATCCAGTTCCACAAATTCCAGCGTAAGCGGGCTTATCCGAATATCGGGGTCTGAGTCAGCGTTTACTAATGTTGAAGCGAAAGCATTTGTACTAATAACCAGGAATATCAATACAAGAAACCGACGTGAGGGTAGGGTGTTATAGAAACGGTTTCTATTCATAGGGCTTGTATGTGTTTTTGATCTTGCCACGTTCCGTATGGTTACCTGCTCAATCGGTGCCTGAATGTAAATTGCTATAAAGTATCTTAAACCAGATCAAGTTTTCAATCGAAAAAAAGGCCGGGCAATGCCCGGCCTTTTTGGTCTTTCAGCTATTAATACTTAGCTGTGTTCCTTGCTGCGAATTACCAATCCACCCAAACCCAGTAAGGTAAGGATCATCAGGATCAGGCCCCAGGTTGAAAGCGTTGGGATGCCGGCAGCCAGTACAACTACTTCAAGCGGCCAACTAACCTGCGTGCTTTCATTTTGGCTATCGGTATAGTCGCAATAAAGCATTGTGCTGGTCGGTTCACCTTCAGGTGTACCCATGCCTTCAACCAGTACTTCAACAGATCCACCTGAAGTGATGGTCTGCGGGAAGCTGACGGGTGCCACGATACTGAAATAGGTGTCATCGTCGAGGTAACAGTCATTCAGTGTGCCGTCTTCGTTTTCATCAAGTACTTCATCAAAAATGACCGAAGCCTGACCGGCGCCACCTAATGGGGCATAGATTAACACTGTAGTTCCATCGGCCGGATCCGGAGTTACTTCAGATTCTGCCTCGCGAATTGCACAGTTCACCGTGTAGGTGGCGGTACCGTCTGATGCACCATCACCATCCACATCGTAGCTACAGCTATAGGTGTCGGTAAAGTTTCCTGATAGTGACGAATCGCAACTGAAGGTAACAGTTGTTGACTCGTTTGGTGCCAGAGGTGTAGCTGCCGCAGTTGCGGAGATTGGACCAAGATCCAGTGGCGCATCACCTGTCGGTACAACATTGCTGCCCAAGTCACAGTTCAGTAAAGCCAGTTCACGGTCGTTCGCCTCAGGTGGATCATTGGTGATCACAAGATCCTGGGTCGGTATCGTGGTTCCAACTGGTACTGGTTCACCCGGAGGTGTCAGGTCATATACGCTGCCCGGTGCCAAGACCGATGAGTAAACGGCGTCTCCCGGAGGACCGACTGCACAAGTTGCAGGGTGTGTAACAGGTGATGCGGTATTCGGGTCATCGTGTGTACATGAAATTGTACCTGAGTAGTCAATCACGGTCTCGGTAGAAGCATCGCAAGTGACTGCCAATGGTAATGAACCGTCGATTGGAACAACGTTTGCTACACCATCCTGCGCCAGTGAAATTTCACTGTCGCCAGAGTAAGAGCAGGTAACTGTCATATCACGGGCACCGCCGGTATTGAACACGGTCAGCGTTCCTGTAGGATCAGGATCACCCTCTTCAACGGCCACCAGGTCCATTGGATCAGGCGACAGGCTATCGCTGTAATTTGGTTGTGGTCCGTCGGTTACGGTACAGCTCAGCGGATAGGTAACCGGGCTTGCAGGACCAAGCTGATCAGAGCCGTTATGGGTGCATGTGACTTCACCTGAATAGGTATTGAAAGCGGCCGTGGTGTCACATTCGAATACCGCCCTTTGTCCGGTAGTGTCGGTATTAGTGAGTCCGACAACAGGGTATGGGCCATCGCCGCCGCCAGGGAAGAAACTGAACACATCACTTGGATCTGAAGTGATGTTACATTCACCGTTAAGCAAGGAACCAGCTTCACCGTTGAGATTGTTTATATCCAGTAAAACGGTGGCTGGGCCTGTACCTTGTACATGAGATCCAACATCAAGAGTTGAGCCTGCCGCAGGATTGGAGCCCCAGGCGGATTGTGGTGGTGGAAGAATAGTTACCGTGCCAACCACCAATGTTGGTGGGTCCTGATCGACAGTTACAGACAAAAATGAAATGCTGTAGTCACCTGGTGTTGCATTTGGGTCAGTTTGGAATACGATTGTGCCAAGCCTGCCAGTTGCAATCCCTCCAGAAACCAAAGCCCACCCGGCGCGTATCACGCCAGCGCCCTGGTCTGTGCAGTTGGCTGCAAGAAAACCGTCACCCGTTGTATATCCGGGCGCCGGACACTCGGCTAAATCGACCGATGTTAAAACTGAAGAATCATACTGGAGGTCAGTCCCGACAGTACGATAATCTACACCTCCAGCATCCCAGTCCAGATTAATAGTCGCAGGACTACCGGCAGCTACTGAATCGCTGGTGGTTGTAAGAGTTGATGCCTGTACAAATGAAAAAGATGCAATTGCAACGGTTGCAATAGCTAAATTAGTCACATTTTTTAATAGTTTCATCACATTTTCCAAAAAGTTTTTAAAGAGTTTTTGTTAAATTCAGCTTTCTTTAGACTATCTTCAGGTGCCAAAATAAATATCTACTATTTCAAGCGCATCCAGCAAATCAACAGTTCCGCTCAAATCACAATCGGGTGAACCTACGGCCAGATCAGGGCTGTCTGGTGCTGCGAAATATTCATCCACAACTTCAAGCGCATCAAGAAGATCAGTGCCACCAATACTATCGGCATTACAAACATCCACCGGGCCAACAGCTGTTGAACGATGAGCTTCATAATCATCAAATGTCAATGTACCGGTGAAACTGTCATTGGTTCCCAGCACTACAGAATCCATGGTGCCGGAAATCGCGTTAACAGAGCCTTGTGAGCCGACCTGACTTGCATCAGAGTTAACCCAGTATTCCATAGAACCGCCATCGGTCCAGGCTAACTCGACCAGGTTCCATTTTCCCGATTCTGCAGGAACAGAGGGTGAAGTGTTGTCACCGGCGTTGAATAGAAAATCTGAGCCGTCAAAACTAACTGTTATCAAGCTGTCAGCGGTTGCATTAAAGGCCTCGAAGATAACCGGTGTGCCAGCAGTCAAATCTGCTTTCACATAAAACCGTATGTTTGCTGCAGTCTCTGCTGTGGGGCTGTTGTCTGTTACAGTGCCGGGTGCATCAGTCAGTTCCAATGCGCACAAACCGGACACTCGGGATATATCCTCGTCAGGAGAGCCCGCTACTGTTGTACCTGAGGTTCCTCCATCCCAGAGCGAGGTGGTGCACGCCATTGCGGTTGAAGCTGAAAGTGTGCCTGCAATTAGCAAGGACGCGTAAATTAAGCGGGTTACGGTTTTCATGGATATAGGACCCTCGTCATATAATTCATTTATAAATACATCTTTTACTCTTAACACTGAAGAGTATAGTTCAAATTGGTTTCAAGAGATGGGCAGATTTGCAATAAAAAGCCAAGTGATTTGTTCATAGATCGACAATCAAATTTTGCCGGTAATCATCCTGTACCGTATTAGTGCGTAACATCACCTATCCCTGTGATACTTATTTATACCTTAACCACATGAATATATCCAGAAAAAAAGCATTTAAAAGGTAAGCCTACTGAAGGGTTTTTTTTATTTTTTTCAATATTTTGATGTATGCAAGCCCTGTGAAATGTCATGAGCAAAAGAATATCTTCTTACACTCACCCCGAGATTCAATATTCACCCAGGCTTTCAACGATCCATTTTTCCATGATTTTGAGTGTATTGTTGTACGCGTCAATATCCCCCCGGGCTTCGAGACTGATAATTCTGTAATCCTCGCCGCCGAATGTGCAGAAGGATCTTATTCTCACATCCGGCGCGGGCGAGTTTTTAATTTCATAATAATTCTGTCTTCTACGCCACCTCAGCTCAAGCTTGGAATACTGTTCTGCACTCACCGGGAAATCAACCCAGAAAGATCTCATTTTTGGACTATACATTTTGTTTTTCCTTATTGTCTGCACCGCGGGTGGCGCTCAGAATAAAGGAATTGGCATCAGAGTACCAATTCCAGGGAGTCTGTACCCAGATGCCAACGCTTACTAACCCTCTTGAAGCAAGTGTTGGCGGGTTATTGATTCAGGCATAATGCGGGTAAACCGGTTGGTACATATACTCACGGATTTCAGCCATGAGGTCCTCCGGTGCTTCACGGTCGGTAAGGCCATTGTTAAAAGCAATCATTGCCACTTCATAGGCGATTTTTGCCGAC
>JAOUCZ010000037.1 GCA_029859505.1 Lysobacterales bacterium
AGTTGTTTCTCGGGTTACTTGGCGTGGGTGTGGTGCTGTATTTCATCCACCCTTCAGGCAGGAGTTGTTGGCCTTGCCACCAGCCATCCTGTAAACAGAACTGCCCCAGCCTGGCCCAATCCCTGGCGCTTGCGTACATGAAGGAGGAACCGACAAAGGTGCCGTTATTATCGGTTTCAAGTGTTGCAGTGCGGATTCCAAGCGGTAGAAAAAGGTTCTCTTGAGTAAATTTGTAATAATCCTGCATATATCCACCAATCGTCCGTCGGATGATGCCAGAGAGTATATTGCTGGTGCCGGAAGAATAGGCCCAGAGGGTGCCTGGCTCTGCCACCAGCGGTTTGGAAGCGGCGAAAGCGGCGGCATCTGCTTCTACGGAAAGCATGCGGGTGACGTCGGTGTAGAGTCCGTAGGATTCATCAAACTCAAGCCCGCTGCTCATACGTAATAACTGGTCGATAGTGATATAAAAGCGTGGATCGCCGAATTCTTCACTCCAGGCCGGTACCGGGGCTGACTGTGCCAGTCTTAACCGGCCATGGTTGACCAAACGGCCAATCAGCAAATTGACGACACTCTTGGCCATGGACCATCCGGGGAGAGGTGTTCTGGCATTTACTTCGGATGCATATTTTTCAGCGACGAGGCGGCCTTTGTGTATGACAACAATGGCCTTGGTACGACGTAAATTAACTGGGTCGGGTTCCGCAAAGGCTTGCTCAAGCAGCCGTTCCAGTTTGATGTTGCCTGGTGAGGGAGCAGAACCCTGAGGCCAGGGCAGTTCATTATCGGCCTGGCCGATTCCGGCGATTTCCAGCTTTCTTCGAAACTGTTCGCGACCGGGTCTTAGAAGGGTGCATCCCGTGCCCTGCGCAAAAGCAGCGCGGCGTTGTGATAATCCCAAAAACGAGGTATCCACCCAACGATTCTCCATATCAATCTCAAAGCTGATATTCGATAGAATCGGTGCTGTGGGTTCCAGTATCTCATTAATGATCTGCTCGCCGGGCATCCCGCTAAGAAAATATCCGGAGCAGATGTTCTTGGCTGAGAAACCACTGCCGGCGCTCAGCACCGTGGATAGGTAGCTGCCAGCGTAAACGAGCATTGCGGCAGACACCAATCCGAGTGTAATAAACAGCTTTCTCAGCATGCTGGCTCGCCTTTTATCAATCAACTTGAATCATACGGTATTAGTTTGGGGCTGGAGTCGGAGTTTCCAAAAAATACTGATCGTTGACGCGTGGGTAGCAAGTTACCAGGCCTACGATGTTATGAAATGCTTTTATTTACTCAATGCTTCATTTTGCTTCAGGTTTTCTTTGCCTGACAGGTATTCAAGTCTTATCATGTCTCGTTTCCCCGGCGCACCTGCCATTGTATTTTTGTCAAGAGACGTAATATGAAACTCCATCTTCCACTACTCATCAGTATGGCGTTTTTGGTCGCGTGTGAGCCTGTAACCGAGCCCGTTGGCCAGACAGGATCACTCAGTAATGATCCGTAATCTCATCACACTATTTTAATCAATATGGAACAGCCCATGCCCGAACAACGCCCCCATGAAATGACCTTGCACGGTCATACCCGTGTCGATGAATATTTCTGGTTACGTGATGACACGCGCGAAGATCCGGAGGTGCTCGCGTACCTCAATGAGGAAAACGCCTACTTCGATGAAATGATGAAACCTGTGGCTGTAATGCAGGAAACCATGTATGAGGAAATCATTTCACGTCTTGATCCCGATGAATCCAGTGTGCCCTATCTTAAAGATGATTACTGGTATTACTCGCGTTACGAACCGGAGAGTGAATACGCCATCTATGCCCGCCGCGAGGGCAGCATGGAAGCTGAGGAAGAAATACTGGTGAATGGCAACCAGCGTGGCAAGGGACATGAGTTTTACCGGCTCATGGCCTTAGAGATCAGTGATGATCACCGATACGTTGCCATCGCTGAGGACTTCACCGGGAGGCGCATCAATGAAGTTCGAATCCTTGATACGCAGAATGGTGAGTTCTTGCCCGAGTTGATTGGAAATGCATCAAGCTCGTTAGCCTGGTCGGCAGATGGCCAGTATCTTTTTTACGTTAATAAGGACACGGAAACGTTATTACCCTACCAGCTGATGCGTCATGAGTTGGGTCGCGCTGCTTCCGAAGACGTGTTGGTTTATGAAGAGGCCGATAACACGTTTTATACCGGGGTAGGGCGTAGCCGTTCAGGTGAGTTCATCGGATTGGTTATTGGGAGTACGGATACCTCAGAGGTCCGGATACTCGCTGCTAATGACCCATTGGGAGAATTTAAGCCGTTCCTGCCACGTGAGACGGGTCATGAATACGACATTGACCATGCCAACGGAAAGTTTTTCATCCGCAGTAACTGGCAGGCAAAAAATTTCCGGGTGATGGCCGTTGAACTGGAGAACTCTGCTGATAAAGCCAATTGGAAAGAAGTGATCCCTCACCGTGATGATGCGATGGTGAATGAAATTCAGGCGTTTGATAAGTGGCTGGTGGTCGGGGAGCGACAGGACGGTTTACTCAAGGTCCGGGTGATGGCACACGATGGCAGTATGGATCGTTACCTTGATGGCAGTGAAGAAGCGTCTGTCATGTGGCCTGCGACCAATGTCAGCACGGGCACCGATAACATACGTTATGGTTTTTCCAGCATGGTGACACCGGACCAGATCTGGGAAATCGACCTGAACACCGGCAAGAGTGAGTTATTGAAAGCCGACAGGGTGCTGGGTGGTTTTTCCAGTGACAATTACCGAAGCACCCGCATGATGATACCTTCACGGGATGGTGTCCATGTACCGGTATCTCTCGCCTATCACAAGGGTACCAAGCTGGACGGCTCGGCGCCTGCGTTGATTTATGCCTATGGTTCATATGGCTACTCCATGGACCCCCGCTTCAGTGGTTCAATCATCAGCCTGCTTGACCGGGGTTTTGTTTACGTAATTGCACATATCCGCGGTGGTCAGGAAATGGGCCGAAAATGGTACGAAGACGGCCGGATGATGAACAAAAAGAACACCTTTACGGACTTTGTCGATGTAACAAAGGCCTTGCAACAAAAGCCCATTATTGACCCCGCCAGAATCTATGCCATGGGTGGCAGTGCCGGTGGCCTGCTGATGGGTGCAATTGTCAACATGGCACCGGAGTTGTACCACGGTGTGGTTGCTGCGGTTCCTTTTGTTGACGTAGTGACCACCATGCTGGATGAATCCATTCCGTTAACCACCGGTGAATTCAACGAGTGGGGTAATCCGAAAAACAAAGATGCCTATGAATACATGCTGTCATATTCACCTTACGATCAGGTCAGCGCCCAGGATTACCCGAATATGATGGTGACCACCGGTCTGCACGATTCACAGGTTCAGTACTTTGAGCCGGCCAAGTGGGTCGCCAGGTTGCGTGACCGGCGCACTGATAACAACCAGTTGATCATGCATGTCAACATGGACGCCGGTCACGGTGGTGCTTCCGGCCGTTACCGCCGTTACAAGGAAACGGCACAGGAATTTGCGTTCCTGGCCGGCCTGGCGGACCTGGAACGTTGATTGATAATTAATGGGCACAGGCAATACCAGGGTATTGACAGTAACCAGGGATAATTAGCAATTGAGGTTTCAGGTTTTTTGGTAGTAAATACCCTATGGATGTTCTATTAAAGAGATTGAAGTCATGAAGCTTATCAACAATGTGTTTCTTGCTTTCTTAATTATCACTCTGGGTGCCTGCGACAGCGCGTCAACAACACAAACGGAATCGCGAACGGCTGAAGTTCCAAAACCGTTGGATGTCGCACAGGCGTCAACAGGTACAGGGTCTGCTGAGAATACCCCGCCGCTTTCGGAGTCTGAGCGACTGGAGAAGTCGCTTAAGGACATCGAAGACCAGATGGGTGTCAACATATTTGTTGATCCATGGACCGGTGATCTTGATGCGATGATGAAAGAACGCCTTATTCGTGTTCTGACAGTTTATGGCGTGGGACGCTATTACCTGGATGGAGGCCAGGAAAAAGGCATCACTTACGAGTGGTTTAAACAATTCGAGGATTTTGTTAACGAGAAACTGGATAGGAAGCATTTACGGGTTCACGTGGTGTTCATTCCCGTGGCCAGAGACCAGTTATTACCGGGCTTGATCAGCGGGCGTGGTGATCTCGCGGCGGCAGGTTTGACGATTACCGATGAGCGTGCTGAACTGGTGGATTTCAGTGATCCGGTCTCAAAAGAGCTTTCCGAACTGCTGGTCACGGGGCCAACCGCACCGCAAATCGATACGATCGAAGACCTTGCCGGTCGTAAGGTGTATGTAAGGGCGTCGAGCAGTTATCGAGCCAGCCTGGATACTCTTAACCAGCAGTTTCAGGAAAAAGGGCTGGAAGCAATTGGTGTAGGGGATATACCGGAGCAGCTTGAGGATATGGATATCCTGGAGATGGTCAATGCCGGTATGCTGGAGTGGGCCGTGGTCGATGACTACAAGGCACGGATATGGGCCGGGATATTCGATGGTTTAAAGGTTCGTGAAGATATTGTGTTACGTGCCGGTGGTAAAATTGGGGTGGCGTTTCGGAAAGATTCTCCCCGGTTAGCTGGAATGCTGAATGAGTTCGTGAAAACACATAAGCAGGGAACGCTGCAAGGAAATATCCTGCTCAATCGTTATCTCAAGAATTTTAACTGGGCTCAGAATGCCGTGTCTGCCGGGGATTACCAACGGTTCCAGGATGTGGTGGATATATTTTCAAAATACGGTGATCAATATGGTGTCGATTACCTGATGGTTGCAGCCCAGGGCTACCAGGAGTCGAGGTTGGATCAAAATGCCAGGAGTGGGGCTGGCGCGATCGGAATTATGCAGTTGTTACCGACTACAGCGGCCGATGCCAATGTTGGTATCCCGGATATATCTAACGCTGAGAACAATATTCACGCTGGTGTCAAGTACCTGGATTTTATCCGGAATCGTTATTTTTCTGATCCTGAAGTAGATATTTTCAACCAGACCCTGTTTGCATTTGCCGCTTACAATGCCGGACCGGCACGTATTCGGAAATTGCGTACGATGGCGTCTCAACAGGGTTATGACCCGAATGTGTGGTTTGACAATGTAGAAGTCATGGCGGCCAGGGATATCGGTAAGGAGACAGTTCAGTATGTTGCCAATATACTCAAATATTACGTTGCCTACAGCATGGCCATACAACAACAACTCGACCGGCAACAGAAACGCAAAGAGCTCGGCATAGAGTAACGATTGATATTTAAAGGCGACCCGTGCGATTTATGTTTCCGCCACTACAGCCTACTGATCTATGGCGTAGGAGATGTTGACGGTCACCTTGTAGCTGTTTTCGCCAGCGGCAACAGGTACTGCGTCAGAAGATCGGGCAAGTGACATCTCCGCTCTCGCCATGGGCATTGGGCGAGGGTTAAAACTCTGTTCGGAAATCTCCAATAGCTTGCCGGTTTTTACACCTGCTGCATCAGTTAAGGTTTTAGCCTTTGCCATCGCGTCTTTCACGGCGTTGATCCGTGCTTGTGTAATCGCTTCAGACGGGTCGTCATTGGTAAACATGATGTTTCCGCCCTCGTTAACTCCAAGGCTGACCGACTTGTCCAGGATATCGCCAACGGTGCTGATATCCCGGACCCGCACAGTCAGGCTGTTGCGCACGGTATATCCGACGATTTGTGGTGGTTCGCGCTCGCCAGTAGGTTTTGGCGGGGGATAAATATAATTGGGTTGAATTGAAAAGCCTGAGGTTTGTAGATCGCGCGAATCTATGCCCTCGGCTTTCATGGCAGTCAGCACATCCTTCATGGCCAGGGAATTGGCGTCAAGCGCGGCGCGGGCAGTTTCGGCTTGCCTTGTGACGCTCAGTGTCAGGACAGCCATATCCGGTGCCAAATCAGCACTACCTTGCCCGGTGACCAGGATGCGTGCAACGGGGTCATCATCATCTGCAACTGAAACAGTGCTTAAAATTAATAAGAAAAATGTGACAGTAAGCAGCGAGAGTTTTCTGAAGCCTGTGCTTTTGTTCATGATGCTTGTTTTCCTGTACTTTGTTGTTCCAGTTTTGAACTTACGTTTTAGAACCCTGGCTTAATAAATGATGAGGTGCTTCAGTCTCCGATGATCTCGTAGGCGTTTTTCAGACGGTCAGCCAGTACTTTCATCACGTGTAAAGAAAAATCCGGTACATATCGAAGCAGTGAGTTAAAGCTGGCCTGGTCGATAAGTGCCAGACGGCAATCGGTTTTTGCAGACACGGTTGCACTGCGAACATTCGAATTGATCAGGGCCATCTCACCGACTATCTCACCGGGCAGGGCGGTTGCCATGGCCCTGTCATTGATCGAAATAATGACTTCGCCTTTCATAACCACGTACATATGGCTTCCTTCCGCGCCTTCTGAGGCGATCACGGACCCGGCAGGAAAATCTACAACATCTTCTGAATCCTTGAATACTTCCAATAAATCCATACATCCGGTCCTGTAATTATGAAGTTCTCAATTTCGTGGGGTTTCTACTTTTCATGCGGGTCCAAGCTGATCGGTGATATACCCGTTTACTGCCCGCAGACGGTTGGCCAGTACGGACATTACATGAAGCGAGAACTCGGTGCTCTCGCTCATCAACTCATTGATCTGCTTGCGGTTAATACGGGCCAGTTTCACATCGGAGGTTGATGTCGCGGTTGCACTTCTTGTAGCCGACTGAAAAATAGCCATTTCACCAATGATGCCACCTACGTCTTCAGTACCCAGTGATACGTCACGTAAAGTCAATTCGATCTGACCGGATAGAATGACGTAGAGGAAATCTACCGGCTGCCCCTCCCGAAAAATGACGGTTTCTGCCGGGTGTTCATCCAGATCCTTCCAGTTACGAAACAATTTAAGAAAGTCCATATCGCTTCATTCTTTTCCTTTGCATCATTAGCACACTGGTTCAGTATATCGAATAGAAGGGCATATGTACTATTTGATACGCTGCACTGCACTCGTTAGTATGCCAATTGAGCGTCCTGGCTTTTTGCCCTTGGCCTTCACGGGCCGAATTGTGTCTTGTGGGGTTTTCTGGGCTGGACAGGCTAAGCAGTGCTCTTCAAAGAAGGATGTTTTTGGCATACTGTCATCAATACAGGCTTTGACTGGATTTTCAACCAGGGAATGTAAGCTTTTGAAGGAAGGGACACGTAAATCAGGAATTGCGACCTAATGACATTTATAAAATATTATCTGCTGGCCTTATTGGTTTTCAACCTTGCTGCATGTACCACGCTGCAAACAGTGAGTGTTGAAGATGCCATGAAAAAATCACCTCCGCGTGGGGTGGATTACGGCAGCCTTGTGCAGGTTAAAACTTTTGATAAACAGACCGCGAAATTTCGAGTCACCGTTATTAATGCCGATGGTCTGGGTGGAAGTAAAGATTTTTTCCGGTACGAGGATATGGTCAGTCTCAAGGTTGAAGCGCCGAAAAATAACAACAACGATACCTGGATGATCATCGGTGGCATCCTGGGTGCGGCAGCACTTGTTTTTCTCATCACCAGTGCAGATTCAGTTTCAGTCTGCTCACCTTCGCCCTGCCAAAATCCTTAGGGTACTTGGTTTTTTTTACGCCTGAACCAGATATATTTCCCGTTCGAGAAGACCACGCTCGATCGCCGATGCCTGTTCGCGCCGGTGCTGCAGTTGCCTGTTGAACTCTGCAGGCCCAAGAGCCTTTTCCAGTGTGGCAGAACCGGTCTCCAGGCCCTCGATCAGCCGGCGCAGGGCAAACAGGTATTCGGCGGTTAAATCCGTCTTTTCAACCAGGTCCCAGCCGGATTCAGCCAGCAGACTGACATAGTCGTCAGGAATATCTACAAATGGCGGGCCCACGCGGCAAGCTTCATCGAGATGCACTTTGGATAAGCCAGGTGCAGGCGCGATGACGTAGAACAACATCCTGGCGCCGGTACATGCCACACGTCTGCATTCCTTCAGCATGGCGAGTTTGTCCGGTAGACAACACAGTACGTCGGAATGCCCAATGGCACCGAAAGCATCGTCAGTAAAAGGAAGTGCAGCACCACTGGCAGCGACCGCGTCGCAGCGATCACCCAGGCGTTCGTCATCGGCACGTTGCCATGCATGCTTGAGGGAGCTGACCGGAATATCAAGCAAGGTAACATTACAGCTGGCCTTGGCTGCCAGGTATATTCCCGGCCAACCCGTTCCTGCACCTATTTCGAGCAGGTGGCTGTCAGAGTCAAGATTGAGCGCTGCTGGTATTTCGTCTGCCTGAGACCGGGTGGTCCAGCTTGTGCCGCCAAAATCGCAGCCCAACACCTCTTTTTCCAGCGCCCGCATGGCGGGATGGGTATGTTGTTCATGTTGTGCTTCAAAGCTGCAGCAACAGGACGGGATTTCGGTGGTGCTCTTCATTTTAAAGGCTGCTATCCGCCGCCTGTAAGCGTCGTTGCCCAATCCGGAAAACTGGCCACATCAATGTTGAAAACAAGCGTGCCCCAAAAATATGTCACCAGCGTGGTTATCAGAACACCTATCAGGTTTAGCAGGAACCCGGTTTTGACCATGTCCTTGATGGCGATTCTCCCGGTTCCAAATATAATCGCATTGGGTGGTGTGGCAACCGGCAGCATGAAAGCAAGTGAAGCGGCAAGTGTCGCCGGTATCATTAACAGCAGGGGATTAATCTGGATGCTGACTGCCATTCCGGCAAGAATCGGCAGTATCATTTCGGTACTGGCGATGTTGGAAGTCAATTCGGTTAAAAAGGACATCATTGCAACGATGACAGACGTCAAGACCATGGGGTGAGTGCCCGCCAGGCCTGATAATTGTTCACCAAACCAGATCGACAATCCCGAGTCGACGAAGCCCCTGGCAAGGGCAAAGCCACCACCGAACAGAATCACGATGTGCCAGGGCAGGCGGTTGGCCGTTTTCCAGTTCATAAGTCTTTCGTTCGGCTTTGTTTTCGAAGGAATGACAAACAGGATAATTGAAATGGCGATGGCCACCGTTCCGTCATTGAAGTATTCCGGGTTCTCGAATAGTTGTGACCAACCCGGAATGTTCACAAAACCGATGTTGAAACCAGCCCTGAAAATCCAGAGCAAAGCCATGCAGACAAACAGCACGAATACAATTTTCTCTTCCTGTTTTGCCTTACCCAGTAACTGGTACTCCTTCTTGAACTCTTCCCTGTTAACACCATGCCATGGGTGTTTGGGTTTATACATCAGGAACAACAACAGCCAGGCAGCAATAAACACCAGCGCAGAAATCCAGATCGCAAAAATGAGCCAGTCGGCGAAGGATATCTCCGGCATGGCCGGGAAAATGATATTTGCGATTCGGGCAAATGACAGGTTTGGTGGTGTGCCGACAAGGGTTGCAATGCCGCCAATGGAGGCAGAATAGGCAATCCCCAGCAACAAGCCGATTGAGTAGGTGCCCAATTCCTTTTTGCCGACAATTTCTTCCAGCTTGTAAATGATAGAAAGAGCGATGGGGATCATCATCATGGTAGTTGCCGTGTTCGACATCCACATGGAAAGAAAGGCAGTGGCGAACATGAAACCCATCAATATTCGTCCGGGACTGATACCAAAGAACATCAGAACTTTGATTGCTATCCTTCTGTGAAGATTCCAGCGTTCCATCGCCAATGCCATCAAAAACCCGCCCAGGAAAAGGAAAATGAGGTGATTGAAGTACATGGCTGAAATGGTCTTACCATCCACAACACCAAATAACGGGAAAAGAACAACAGGCAGCAAGGCTGTTGCCGCGAGTGGTATTGCTTCGGTTATCCACCAGATTGCCATCAATATTGCGATGGCCATGGTGTAGGTGATGCCCGGGTTTTCGGGTGCCAGGTCACCGAACAGGATAAGTGAGAGGCTGATCAGCGGTGCGACAACCAGCGCAGTCAATTTGGTTTTAGAGTTTCTGTTGATTGGTGGCATATTTATTCTGATTTTTTTAAGTGTACTAAACGAACAGATTACAACTAACTGTAGCAGTTAGCACGACTGCGGGAAATCACCGGTCTGAAAACAACCAGGCTGATCATATGCCGGCAATGCGCCGCCACGTTAAGTAATGGCTTCAGAACTCAGCCATTTATCCACTCGGCAAGGGCTGCAGGGTCATCAACCACCTTATCCGGTTGTTCTCGCCATTGTCCGGGATTTGCCCCGCTGTGCGTTACTACGACAGAAATAACTGTATTGGAAGTGCCGAGGCGTTCACCCATACCGCGTGCAAACAGAACATCAGCGATGTGATCACCCACATAGATTATCGTTTTGCCGCTTGTATTTTCAAATATTTCCTGCAAACACCTGAGTCCGCCTTCGGGGGCAGGTTTCTGATGATGGTGGGGCAGGTCCTCGTAACCGATGACGGACTGGAAAGAGGAAATGATGCCATGCTGACTTAATACCTGTCTTATATTGCTTGTGGAATTTGCCGAGCAGATGCCCTGCGGCAAATGTGACAGCCGGTCAATGGTTTCTTTTACACCATCGAACAGAGTTACGGTGGTTTTGTCGAGCATTTGGTGTGTTTCCCACAAAGGACCTGCGCTTTCGATTTCGGTACCCGTCATTCCGAAAAAGTCACGGTAAAGATCTCGCCAGTGATCGGCAGCGTGATTGGCAATGTGGTAGTCGGCCTGGCTTGCCAATGATCGTGGCAAGCCATCGCCGGTTAACCGGGGAGCGACTTTGCCCAGGATCTGTTTGGTGATGGCAATGTTCTTGGCTGCCGAATCGGCCAGCGTTCCGTCGAAATCCCATAAAACGGCATCGACTTTGACAGGTTTTTTGTATTGAGGCATATGAGACCCAAGTGTCTCACAAAATGCTAGTGCTTATTGATGAAATCGATCCCGGGAAGTGATAACACTGCTAGATGTTCCGGGTTATCCATCCGTCTTGAAAGCTGAGATGCCTGACAGTTTTACCGGTGCGATAAAGTTAGCCGTTAGTTCGGCGATATCACGAGAGTCCGGTGAAGGTGAAATTGCAAAAAATATAGCAGTGGTTAGTGGTAGAACATGCTTTGAATAGAGCCTGCTGCTTTTATAGCAGTTTAACCCTGAATCCGAACTGGCATGCTGTGATAACTCAGGCTTCATTATCTAACTCCAAAAACGTGAGGATGGATTTTGCTGCCTGGCCGTTCGATTCGCTTGACATAGTCGGACAGTTAATTGACATGAATCCCCGCGGATATTGAAACCATTGGCTGATCTGGTTGGAAGGCACGACTCACACACGCGACTCTTGATGTAAATCAGGGACGGTCACGCTCAAAAAGGTATATATTAGGTTTTTGTAATTAAAAATCGCCGGTAGATGCTATGACTCAAGGGTTTTCCCGGGTAAGGGTGCTAGCCGGCATACCATCCATCACACGGAGAATGACTCATGAAGACCCTGATTTCCTTGCCACTGTTAATGATTGCGGTTCTATTTACCGCGACGGTGGCGGCCGACGATACGATCTATAAACCCTTTATTGTTGCCTCCAGCGGTTTGGGTACACTGGATGAGAAAACCACCTCGACCAGGCGCGCACTTGAAGATGCCGGTTTTGAAGTGTACGGACAGTACTCACCGGTCGAGGGTACCAATATCGTGGTTGTGACCAACGATGAACTGAAAAAGATTGCTGCCATGTCAGACAAGGGCGGCTACGGTGCCGGTCAACGGGTCAGTATTACCGCGATAGATGATACCGTCGAAGTGGCATTTGTTAATCCTATCTATATTCAATATGGCTACCACCTGGAAGGTGACATGCTGCCTATATTTGATGCATTGGTTTCAAGTCTGGGAAATGTCCGTTCCTGCGGTGCTGGCGACAAGAAAATGACCGCCAAAAAACTCAGTAAATACCACTACATGATAGCAATGGAGTATTTTGATGATCATCTGGAACTGGGTTCCTTTGACTCACACGAGGCTGCTGTAGCCGCGGTCGAAAACGGCCTGGCGAAAACCGGTGATGCACTGACACAGGTATACCGTATCGACATTCCAGGCAAACAGCAGACAGTGTTCGGTGTTGGTATGAAAATGACCAACGAAGATGAGGGCTACATAGACTCAGCATATCAGATGAGTATTGTCGACTTTGAAGGCTGTAAAAAGCGTGCCTATTTCCCATACGAAGTTCTGGTTGACGGCAACAATGTCGAGGCTTTGCATATGCGTTTCCGGATGGCTTTGCACTTCCCTAACCTGAGCATGGCCGGCAAACATGGCTTTACCAAGCTGGTGAAGTCACCCGGTGCAACCAAAGAAGCGCTTGAGGAAATGGTTGGCTCGAAATAGATATGTGTCGTTAAAAAAAGAACCTGCGGTTATGTTCAGGACGAACGGTATATCGCGGGTGAGCACATGGATGTGCGGCGCGATTTATGTTCAGGACGAACGGTATATCGCGGGTGAGCACATGGATGTGCGGTAGGATCGTGGTAGTTTTGCACGGCTTGTACCGTAGGGTGGGTAATTTGTTATCCACGCATCTTCTCTTCGACTGGGACGGGTGATGCGCTAGAAATAGCGCATCCTGCGGGAGTTAAGAGCTAATACCTGGCCGTTCCCCAGTAATTGAATGTCGCGGGTTTCCAGCCTGGCAGGTACATGGTCTGCATATCCGTTGATTTAAACCCGGACCGCTCAAGCAGCAGGGGAACGGGACGGTTGAGGTTACAACCGCCTGCCAGCTTTCTCCATATGGGATTGATACGGTTCTGCCACCGAAGAACGTGTTTGTCCGGTGCGGCACCATGCTCACAGAATATGAGTCTACCTCCCGGTTTCAACACCCGTCTGATTTCATCAAGTGCTGAGTGGACCTCTCCAATGGTGCACATCGTATAGGTTATCAGTACGGTGTCCGCGCTGTTGTTATCCAACGGGATGGATTCTGCGTCAGATAGTAGAAACTCCACATCCATATGGTGGTCGGCGGCATTATTCCTGGCAATGGACCACATTTCTGCAGATGGATCCAGACCCCACAGGTGCTTGACGTTCCGTACATCGTAAAACGGGATGTTCAGTCCGGATCCGATTCCAATTTCCAATACCCTTCCATTTGCCAGGGGGACTACTTTCTCACGCTGCCGCATGTTTGGACTCTGGCCGCAGGTGAAGTGTACGAGTTTTGGTAATAGAAACTTTTCATATAAGCCCATGAGTATCAGGGTATCACGCAGAAAAGCAGGTTTGAGTGCAAATAACAGTTTATATATGACGCAGCAATTATTTTTGGCATCTATTTCTATTAAAAAATACAATTAATCAGTGAAATAGGCTTCAGTAAAAAAGAGGTGAACTCATGCAGATAATTTTAGGTTGGATTTTGCTGTTAACAGGTGGGGCTCTGTACCTTGCCCAGGTCATTTCATCGGTAAATTTTCAAATGGCACAGCGCCTGGGAATCCAGGAAGATCCGGCAGATACCGATGATTTGGTACAAAGGTCTGAACGGTACACGGCTTATTGGGACCTGGTTACGATGGTCTGGTTGCCGTTTGCCGGCGCACTCATGATAAATAACCATGATTGGTGGCCGGTCATGTCTTTATTGGGAGGCGCAATATATCTGGATGCTGCAGGCAGGGAAGCAATGAAAAACCTCAGTTTTCGGCATGGGGGACTTAAAACAGGTAGCTCAACACAACAAAAAATATTTTTCGCCAGCTATATTGTCATGGCGGTGATTGCCCTGCTTGTCATTGCTTATTCGATTACGTTCCTTTCAAGATTGTTATGATTGTTGGTGAATTCGGGTCAAGACCAGCATCGCTATTTCTCAAAAAGCCCGGTATAACTCCGTAGCTTTTAACGTTTTACGGAGACAAAGCGCCGGTGAAATCGTACATCGCACTTATTCGAGGCATTAATGTTGGTGGAAGAAACTCTCTGCCGATGAAAGAGCTTGTGACCATTTTCAAGTCACTGGGCTACCGTAATGTCTCGTCCTGGTGAGATATCTCATCACTGCCCGAGACAGAGATACCGAAAAAACGAGTCAGTCCATCAGGTGTTCGATCTGGCAGCAACGTGAGGGCCGGTGGCAAATAGTTTTTCACCAGGGCACACCCAGGGCGCTGTGAATATCTCAGATGAAGATCCGTCGAATCAATCGTTGGGAAGCTCAATTACTTACCGTATTGCAGTAGAGCCCCAGCTACAGCGCTTTGTCGCTCCCAATCTGGTGGCGGTATGGCTTTTGTCGCCTGC
This sequence comes from Lysobacterales bacterium, assembly GCA_029859505.1. GTDB lineage: Bacteria > Pseudomonadota > Gammaproteobacteria > Xanthomonadales > SZUA-36 > SZUA-36. The sequence continues at coordinate 14,326 of JAOUCZ010000037.1, forward strand.
CGGCCTTCTCTACCCTGACCTTTAGATCAAGCCGGTCAGGTTTTACTCTTCAGCGACTTGTGAATGGCCTTGAGATAGTGCTTGACCTCATCCATACATCCGCTTGCACGACAAACTTTCGAGCCATCTGTTTGAATTATCAAGAACTGTTTGTATTGACAACGAAATTTGTGTTAAAACCTAGTTGGGGCGCTCCCATAACCTGATTCTGGAGGTCAGTCCATGTTTCGCGTTGCGCTTACCAGTGTCTTGTTGACCGTGATGTCGGTCACAGAGGCTCAGGAACGTATAGCTGATTTCGACGACAGCATCCGTCTGGATTATCACTACGTGCATACTGGCGATTTCCATACAGATACCTACTCATACGATGCTGGCACGACAGACACGCATGCCCTCCAGCTTTCCGGCGTTTTCTCGCTGAACGAAAAGTGGAAGATTTACGGGAGCATTCCGTACGTACGAAAACGTCTCGTTGATCCCACCGGTTACGGGACCCACAACCCCCAAGTGGATTTTTATGAGTACACTCCACCTGACCTGAGGTTTGTGGATGACGGTGATTACCACGGTGGGTTTCAGGATCTTACCTTCGGTGTGCAATACCTTGCCCTTGACGGGCCGTTGAGGGTTTCGCCGTTCGTTTCCTATGGGGCGCCCGTTTCGGATTATCCGATTTATGGCAGTGCAATCATTGGCAGGGGGCTCAACGAACTGCACTTGGGCGTATCGCTGGATTTCACACCGTATTTTTCGGACTGGAACTTCCAGGCCGACATCAGCTACGTAATTTCGGAAAAAGTGGTGGGTGTCGATCTGAATTACTGGCTGGTGTACCTCTCGGCGCGCTATTTCGTAACCCCCCGGTTCGCCCCACGCCTCTTTCTGGTCAGCCGTAACGCTCCGAACGCACTCAACTACCCGGAAGATTTTGAGCCCTACGAAGAAAAATACGACAACGAGAATGGTTGGCGCCACGACCAGACCATCAATCATAAATACATCAACGCCGGCATCGGTTTCGATTATATCTTCAGCGAGCGTTACGGATTTTCCGCAACTTATTACCGGACAATCAAGGCCGAAAACCTCGTGGAAGTCGATAATGCGTTCAACCTGGGGTTCACGCGCAGGTTCTGATCTCCGTACCGCTGATGCGTTACTTCAGGGGGGACTGATCCAGGGTGACATCGAACTCTGCCAGCGTGGAAGGCAACTGCTTGCGCTTCGCCGCTTGGCGTTCCTCCACGAGTTGAATCAGGGCCTGGTAATCGGGGGTTTCCGCATACCTTTGGAAACAGAAAGAATCCATGATAACCGGGACCCAGGGTAGCCGGGGACTGTCCTCGATGCGTTGCAGTAATTCCAGGGCTTTAACGTCCTCTTCCATAACCGCCAGTCCGCAAGCCCCGTAAGCCCTGTTCCACCAGTCGGGGATCGGTTCCCAGAGCCCGGGTTCCCAAAAACCCGCCAGATCCTTCGCCAACTCGGTCTGGCCGGCGCCCGCCAGGGCATTTATCAGGGCGAAGAAGCCCTCAATATCAGGAGCCGAGCGTATCCTATGTTCCAAAACGGTGTCGGGTTGCCCGGTAGTGCTCAGGATGTGAATTGCTGATTCGAACTGCCCGGTCGCGTTATAGGCAAACGCGAGCAGATAACGGGTTTCCGTATCCTGTGGCCGTTCGATGACCAAAAACTCAGCTTGATCGATCAGTTCCTCGTAGCGCCGCATCAGGAACAACAGGCCGATGCCCGGTTCCGGCTCAAGTTGCAGGGCCGTCTCGAAGTCGCCCATGTGCGTGTAGAGTTCCGCCAGCTTCGAGACGTGGTCCGGGTTGTCCGGCTCGCGGTCCCGTGCACGTAAAACCCAGGCTACGGACTCATCGATTCGACCTGCCAGTTCCAGGAACCAGCTGGTCACCCGGTAGGACTCAGCAGTGTCGAAGTTCTGTTGCATTCGTTCGATGACTTTATACATCTCGTCCAGCATTCCAGCCTGCCCGTAAAATTCCCCCAGTGCGGCGTAGCGCGCCAGTGACAGCGGGTCGAGTTCCAGCGCACGTGCGAAGTACTCAGCAACGTGGTCCACGGAGAGTTTCTGGAACCAGCGCCAGTAGGCGTTGTTGGCCAGCGCATCGGCGTTGTTCGGGTTAAGCTCCACGGCCCGCTCAAACGCCGTGCCCACCTCTGGCAGACCCTTTGCCCAGTAGAAGGAGCCCAGCGTGTTCTGCACTTCGGACAGATTGGGGTTTAGCGTCAGTGCCTTGAAAATCGGCGCTTCGGCGGCTTCGATGTCGCCCAGGTAAAGCAGGGCATCGGCCAGACGGCTGTGGGCCAGTGCTGACTGCGGATCTGCTTCGGACGCCTGGCGGTAAAGGCCAATGCTTTCCTGCAGCATTTCGACGTTCACTTCCTGGCTATCCCGGACCAGCTGCAGTTTGTGGCGCGCCAGTAGCATAAGCTCATTGGCCGTGTAATTTAGCGTTGCTGGTTCGGCCGTGACCGGCCCGGCATCAGGTATCACCTGTTGCACCAGCATCATGGCGATCGAGTGCTGCACATTGACTAACTCCCTGGAGCCGCGCTCGAAGTCTCTGGACCACAGAACCAGGCCGCTCTCGCCTTCGATCAACTGCACAGATACTCGCAGCTTGTCGCCCGTGCGGCGCAGGCTGCCCTCGACCAGGTGGGCGACCCGCAGACGCTTGGCGATAACCAGCGCATCCAGGTCCTGCGCCCGGGCCGCGACGGAAGACGACCTCGCCGCCACTCGGATACCCGCCATCCGCCCCAACTGGTCTCGTAATTCGTCGCTGAGGCCCTCGCTGAGCCAGTCGTCGGCCGGGTCCTGGCTTGCGTTGATAAACGGTAGCACAGCCAGGCTGTTTGGAACGGCTGTCGCGGAATTGTCTCCCGCTTGCTGCGACTGCAGGGCCGGTTCGATCAGCAGGAACAATCCCGCGGTGCCGGCGATCAGTAGCGCCACCGCGAGCGCAATACTAGCCTTCCCCCGCCGGCTCTCAATGGTAGTACGACGGATGCCCTCCGAAGTGATGTCGAAGGTCCAGGCCAGGAACATGGCTACCGGGAAGCTGACTACGAAGACAATGACGGCCAGTGTTGGAATCCAGACAGGCAGGAAAAGTCGTTCCGCAACCGTGACAAGTATCTCGGTCGCACCCCAGGCTACAGCGATGTATAACGCGGCGGTTTGGAAGACCTTGCGCTTGCGAAGTTCAATAAAGAAAGAATTTTCAGCCATTCCCTGAAGCATACCCGATCAGGCATCATAAGAGCTATACGGGTGTGCCGTCGGCGAGTGGGGCAGCACATCTGGCTCGCAATTTATCCTGACATGGGGCCGTGCCCGAAAACCCCTTGACTGGCGCTTGCTGTTTCCGGATCTAAACGGTCTTTATCCTAGATGCCAGCTCCACCAATGGGTGTTTCGCGGGTTTTGATGATTACACCACCGTCAATGCGGTTGACGAGGCTACCGGGTGGGGTGCTCTGCATCAGGAATACGTTGCCGGCCACGGTGGTGCCCCTGCCGAGCACGGTGTCGCCACCGAGAATGGTACTGTTTGCATAAACCACCACGTCGTCTTCAACGGTAGGGTGGCGCTGGATGTGTTTGATTGGGCGGCCGTGTTCGTCAAGCGGAAAGCTTTTCGCACCGAGAGTCACACCCTGGTAGAGCTTGACGTTGTTGCCGATGTGGCTGGTTTCGCCGATAACAACGCCGGTGCCGTGGTCGATAAAGAATCCCTTGCCGATGGTGGCGCCGGGGTGAATATCAATGCCAGTGAGTGAATGGGTGTGTTCGCTCATGATGCGCGGGATCAAAGGCACTTCGAGTTTATAGAGTTCGTGGGCAATGCGGTGCGAGGTGATGGCGACGAGACCGGGATAGGCAAGTTTGATCTCAGCATAGCTCAGCGCTGCAGGATCGCCGTAGTAGGCGGCTTTGATATCCTCAATCAGCAGGGTTCTGATTTGCGGAATGCGAGAGAGGAAGGTGTTCAGAATTTCGGTGGAGGCCATGAACAAGTTGTCGATCGGCGGGCGATTTTCGTGCAGGTCGGCCGCGCCCATCCAGCGGAAGGGCATGGCTTTTTCAATCTCCTGCTCAAGAATTTCGGATGCGCTCTTCAACTGCTTGATGAAGAACCCCCGGAAGTCCGTCGGCTCGGGCATGTGCTTGCCCGGAAACAGGATGTCGGAGAGGATCCGCAAAGCTTCGATGACCCGATCAAGCTCCGGATGTTCCCAAAGCGGACGGTCGGGCAAATCTGCATCGCCGACAGCGTAAAGTGGAATCAGTTCTTCGGCTGTTTTTTTAATTTGTCTAATGGTACTCATGAGGAATCACCTCTGATAACTGCCTGTAAGCATACGCATAACCGGGCGAGGGGTATTTGATTTGGGTCAATCGCCTGTGAGGGGCAGGTTAGTCCTTGAATCACGCCAGGCACAGCACTCAGCACCCAGAGATCTTTTACGCACAGTTGAGCATTTGGGAGGGGGTTAGTGCTTCTGAACGTCGGCTATCGACCGGAAAGCAGCTATAGAATAAGCACAAATTCAGGCGCAACTAATGTCGGTTTCCGGCCAATAACGGAACTTGCAACCACAACAATTTCAAAGGTTGCTTTGGACACTTCTCCACTGGCTAACCGTCTAACAATCTTCAGCAGCAGGATCGCAGTTGCCAAACCCTTTTGGCAATTCTTCGGCAGAAACTGGTACTTCATCGCAAGGATTTCGTTGACCTTGCGATTCCGATTCCCCAATAAACTGTGTATCAAGCAATGTAAATATCTCCCTGGTTTTCTCCGCATCCACAAAACCGCCGCCCGGTGTCAAAACTCGCAGCGTGGTTTTTCGATCAATTAAGAGAACCTGGTCCCCCAGAGGAATTTCATCCTTTTCGTGGCAGAATCTGATATTCGTTCCAAACCCAGGTGTCCACAGTTCTATGGAATAAACTTCCGTAAACGGTAGGCGTATGAGTACTTCGTACCGCTCACTGGCCTCGCTCCACCAAAGAAACAGGATATTGAAGTCCGTGATCGCAGCCACAGACTGATTAACCGTCAGAACTGATTGTTTCAGACTCGACAGGCCTGTCCACTCAACCCGCCCGGTGAAATGGATCTTTCCGTCTTCCGGAGGAATAGCTTCCGTGAGCAGTTTGGTTTCCTGTTCCGAGGGCACAGATCTTAGTGAATAGCCTGACAGTTTGACCGACTTCTTCTGAATTGATACTGGTGCAGACAAGGCCAGGATTGCCACGTCTGCTACCGAGATCAAGCCACAACCAACCATTGAAATGGTCAGTAGTAAACCTAGAAAACAGCGACAAAACTGGTACATTTAGGTAAGACTTGATGCTTGACTGCACTTTGTCAAGGTTTGGGTTGCCAAGGACATATCGTATTTCGAAAAATTAGCCGTCGCGCTCATTGCATAAATTTGAGTATCCAATAGGTCTGGAGTCGGCCAACCGCGGAAGTTCAGAGAACCGGAATTTGGCTGCCAATTTTGCCCAATTCGAGTTCCACCAACTGCTTTTTGCCAGTGTTTACCACTATATGGCGTATTGTAAATAGACAAGCTCCATAAATGAGTGATTGATAAGCGCATA
>JAOUCZ010000003.1 GCA_029859505.1 Lysobacterales bacterium
TGGAACAATAGAGGGATAAAACTTGAATAAGTTGTGAATAACTTTGTCATTGAGAAGGAAGAGCGCTTCTCCACAAGTTATACACAGGCTTAACTTAATGATGTACACAAGGTTGTAGGTTTATAAATATTTGATTTTAAAAGATTTTATAGGCTTATTGGACCAAAACAGCAGCACCTATTACTACTACTGTTTATATATCTTAATTAAAAAACAGTAATTATTAAGGACCAAAGTATGAAATTTACTATATCCAGGGAAGTGCTTCTTCAACCCATCAGCCAGGTTATCGGCGTTGTTGAACGTAGACAAACGTTGCCGGTATTGGCTAACTTCATGCTGGTTGCACGAGACGACCGTTTGACTGTCACGGGCACAGATATGGAAGTTGAGCTCATATCGAGTGTCCCAGCCCATGTAGCCCAGGACGGTGAAATCACTGTTCCAGCCCGTAAGTTTCTGGATATTGTCAAAGCTTTACCGGACGGCGCTAATATTTCTTTCAGTGTCAGTGATGATAAGGCAACACTTTCAGCTGGCCGCAGTCGTTTTACCCTGGCTACTCTGCCCGCTTCAGAGTTTCCCGCGACTGACCAAGTAGAAGCTCTTGAAAACATTAATGTTTCTGAAGAAGAGCTTAAGAGAATGATGGACAAAACCTCGTTTGCTATGGCGAATCAGGATGTGCGTTACTATCTCAATGGTCTGTTATTTGATTTCAGTAGTGACCAATTACGGGCAATCGCCACCGATGGGCACAGATTGGCAATTTGTGATCTTGAGAGCGCTATCAGTATTAACAGTGACCGGCAACTTATCGTTCCACGAAAGGGTGTAATGGAACTGACCCGCATGTTGTCAGATGATTCAAATGAGGTCACCCTGGCCATTGGACGTAACCATGTAAGATTGGTTAAGGGCCACACCACGTTTACTTCGAAGTTGATCGATGGCCGCTTCCCTGACTACAAAGCTGTAGTCCCGGTAGGTGCAGATAGGCAAATGCTCGTGGACAGAGCCTCATTTATTCATGCTTTGCAAAGGGCCGCAATTTTATCCAATGAAAAGTACAAGGGTGTGAGGCTCGAAGCAGAGGGATCCACAATTAAGATTATCGCCCATAACCCACAACACGAAGAAGCCGTAGAGGAGATTGAAGCTGAATTCAATTTTGATCGCCTGGCTGTCGGGTTTAATGTGACATACCTTCTTGATGCTTTAATGGCAATTGATACAGAACTGGTATCAATGGAACTTAAAGATGCCAATAGCAGTTGCCTGGTTTCCGCACCAGACTCTGATATCAACAGACATGTGGTAATGCCGCTAAAGCTTTGAGCCGGGTAAAACTCCGATATGCGGGTTAAATCCCTTAATATCAAAAACTTAAGAAATATTTCATCGACACAACTGGACTTAGATCCGTCTTTGAACTGTTTCATAGGTGATAACGGTGCGGGTAAAACCAGCATTCTGGAAGCGCTTTCAGTATTGTCCAAGGGTCGGTCATTCCGAACCGGCCAGATAGCGTCAATTATTGGGCCTGACCACCACAGTTTCCAGGTCGTAAGCAAAATCGAAAGCCATGCGGGCCAACCCCATCAACTGGGAATGGAGCGCTATGAAGGTAACTGGTCCGCTCGACATAATGGCGAAAATATAACGCAGTTAAGTGAACTGACCAAGTTACTCCCCCATGTTCTTCTGGAACCCAATAGCCATACCCTGGTCAGTGGACCGCCTGATGGACGAAGAAAATATCTCGATTGGGGTGTGTTTCACGTGGAACATGCCTTTCTAATGCTTTGGAGAAGATACAACCGTGTCTTGAAGCAAAGAAACGCTGCGCTAAAACAATCCAACAGAATGGTAGTGGAGAGTCTTGATCAGCAGTTTTTTCAGCTAGGTGAGCAATTACATATTGCCAGGGAGAAACACATCACGCTGCTTGATTCCATACTACAGAACCAACTTTCAAGTTTCTGTGAGACTCTTGAAGACATAAAGATTGTATACAAGAAGGGTTGGACAGGGGAAAGCCTCAAGGAAGCACTTCAGTTATCGGAGATTCGGGACATGGAGAGAGGATCTACAGGTCCAGGCCCGCACAAGGCAGATTTAAATTTATCGTTAAGCGGTGTACCCGCAAGAGAACGACTTTCCCGGGGTGAGCAAAAAGCCATGACTGCCGCCCTGATTATGTCACAAGCGCAAATGATATGTGAATCAGGAGAAAAGCCGGTATTAATGCTCGATGACCTTTCTTCAGAGTTTGACGAAAAGCACCTGGCGAAAGTACTGAATGCTGGAATGGAACTGGATACACAGATTTTGCTGACTGGAACAGTTTTGCCACCCGCGATTAAGTCTCTAAACAGCCAATTCAGAGTGTTTCACGTGAAACACGGTAGTGTTACAGTAATGACCCTGTAAATGGGTTAAAGTCCTAAAAAACAGACATTTAATGCCACTCAGTGGTATAATGTAGTTCGTTTCAGCGCATTCAAATCCGCAACAATCTAAACCTTTATTACTTCCAAATGAAGTGACAAATGTTTTGTGTAAGCCGGTACTCAGAGGCTATATGAGCAATAAAGATTATGATTCCAGTAGTATTAAGGTTCTAAAGGGCCTTGATGCGGTACGTAAACGCCCCGGTATGTATATCGGTGATACGGACGATGGCACCGGATTGCACCATATGGTGTTCGAAGTGGTGGATAACTCCATTGACGAGGCTCTCGCAGGGCATTGTGACGCAATTAAGGTCGTCATCGAGATGGATGGTAATGTCAGAGTAGTTGACAACGGTCGTGGCGTGCCAGTCGATATCCATAAAGAAGAAGGGTGTTCTGCAGCGGAAGTTATCATGACGGTACTTCATGCCGGGGGCAAATTCGATGATAACTCTTATAAGGTTTCTGGCGGATTGCATGGTGTAGGTGTTTCAGTTGTAAATGCGCTATCAGAGCAGTTGGAAATAACCATCAAGAGAGAGGGTCATGTCTGGCAGCAGCACTATCACATGGGTGTACCGGAAGAACCACTCAAAAAAATAGCTAAAACAAATGAAACAGGTACTGAAATAAGGTTTTTACCCAGTAAAGACGTGTTTTCAGACACTGTTTACCACTATGACATCCTGGCTAAACGGTTGCGGGAATTAAGTTTTCTAAACTCAGGCGTGAAGATTGAGTTGGTAGATGAAATTTCAGGAAAATCAGATGTCTTTGAGTATGAAGGTGGAATTCGCTCATTTGTAGAGCACTTGGGACGTAAAAAAACAGCATTACATCAGACAGTTATGTATTTTTCTGGTGAAGCGAATGATATTGCTGTGGAGGTTGCATTGCAATGGACTGACGCATATCAAGAAAGCGTATTCTGTTTCACCAACAATATCCCACAGCGTGATGGCGGAGCTCACTTAGCTGGATTCAGAGCAGCGCTAACCCGAACAATGAACCAATACATTGAGGATTCCGGCCTGGCAAAGAAAAACAAGGTTTCGATGACGGGTGATGACGCCCGCGAAGGGCTTGTTGCTGTACTTTCTGTCAAAGCCCCGGATCCTAAGTTTTCCTCTCAGACCAAGGACAAACTGGTTTCTTCTGAAATCAAACCGGTGGTTGAATCATTGGTGGCGTCACATTTACGTGATTTTTTACTGGAAAACCCGGCAGAAGCAAAAATTATCACCATGAAGGCTGTGGATGCGGCCAGGGCACGGGAAGCTGCCCGTAAAGCCCGTGATATGACACGCCGTAAGGGTGTGCTTGATATAGCGGGTTTACCTGGGAAACTGGCGGATTGCCAGGAAAAAGATCCGGCGTTATCTGAGTTGTTTATAGTGGAGGGTGATTCTGCGGGCGGCTCTGCAAAGCAAGGAAGAAATAGAAAAACCCAAGCAATTCTGCCACTTAAGGGCAAAATTCTTAATGTAGAAAAGGCCCGGTTTGACAAAATGTTGTCTTCCGCTGAGGTCGGCACCTTGATCACAGCTCTTGGTTGCGGTATTGGCAGAGATGAATTCAATATCGAGAAACTACGTTATCACACCATTATCATCATGACCGATGCTGATGTTGACGGATCCCATATTCGTACTCTTTTACTGACCTTTTTCTACAGACAAATGCCTGAGTTAATTGAGCGTGGACACATTTATATTGGTCAGCCACCTCTTTATAAGGTCAAGCAGGGTAAACAGGAATATTACCTGAAAGATGACGCCGAGATGAATGAGTACATGTTGGCTCGTGCAATGGATAATGCATCGTTGCTTTATGATCCAGACGCTCCGCCACTATCCGGTGAGGCACTGGAAGGTTTGTTACGGGATTACATGGCTGTGAAAGCCGCGGGTGAGCGCCTTGCGATACGTTTTGAACCTTTGTTTATAATTCAACTTATTAATAATAAAGCGTTTTCTTTCGAATGGACTGTAGATGAAGCACAGCACTGGTGTGACGCCATTGTTGGAACAATGAACCAGAATTCCCCACCGAGTGTGAGTTTTGGTTTGCGCGCCGGAGAGAATGAAGGTGAGCTTGAGTTAGTGCTAAGTAAGAAAACTTACGGAGTTGTAGAAACCACACCATTAACCAGGGATTTTTTCCGGTCTCCTGAAATCCGGTTGACCAGCAAATTGGCTGATACGCTCTATGATTTGATTCAGGAAGGAGCGCTTGTACGCCGCGGTTCTGCAGAAAACGCAATTGAAAGCTTTTCCGAGGCGCATGACTGGCTCATGAACGAGAGTCGTAAAGGCAGAACCTTCCAGAGATTTAAAGGCCTTGGTGAAATGAACCCGGAGCAACTTTGGGATACCACGGTCAACCCGGAGACTCGCCGGTTGTTAAAAGTCACTATTGAAGATGTGATTGCCGCGGATGAAATCTTTACGACGCTGATGGGTGATGAAGTCGAACCGAGACGTGAATTTATTGAAAAGAATGCGCTGTACGTAACGAATCTTGATATCTGATTACAGCCCGGAAAAGATCCGGGCTGTTATTTCACCAGGTATTGCTGAGATCAACCCAGTAAGGCAAGGTTTGCAATACGGTCAAATAAACCCTTGAGTTCGGCCAGTAGATTTAACCTGTTCAGGCGCACTTCCGGGTTGTCATCCATTACCATAACCTTGTCAAAAAAGGCTTCAATACTTTCAGACAAACCGGCGAGAAGCGTCAGGGCAGCAGTGTAGTCTGCCTCTTCATAGAGCTTATCCAGGTCATTAGATATTCTTCTAACTTCTTCGAAAAGAAATGCTTCTTCGTTAATAAGTAATATATCTTCTCTAATCTTGTTATTTATATCCTGACCCGATTTACGCAAAATATTGCCAATTCGCTTATTGGCGCCGGCCAGTTCTGAAGCCACATCGAGTCGCATGAACTCCTGTAAAGCATCAAGCCGCGTTACAAGGTCAGGTAGCGTACTGAGTGGTGCATCCAGTGCCGCATTCACGAGACTGGTTTCATAACCCTGCTCTAGCAGGTAGTTCTTCAGTCGCTCCAATATGAACCGGCGAAGTTCCAGCAGAACCTCCGGCGAGACTGGCAGCTGCTCCTGCAGGGCTAAAGCCGAAATTGCCAGCCCCCTGTCAAGTTCAATATTTAACTCACCATCAAGCAATATACGAACCACACCCAATGCGGCACGGCGCAATGCAAAAGGATCCTTGTTGCCGGACGGTTTAAGCCCGGTCGCGAAAATACCGGTGAGCGTATCTAATCGATCAGCCAGTGCGACAACTTTTCCAAGTGCCTCAGAGGCTAATTGATCGCCCGAAAAGGCGGGAAGGTAGTGCTCTCCAATGGCGAGGGCCACCTCATTAGTTTCACCGCTTTGCAGGGCATAATAACGCCCCATTACACCCTGGAGCTCCGGAAACTCTCCTACCATCTGACTGACAAGATCGCACTTACACAGACTGGCAGCGCGGTAAGCTGCTATGCTGTCGACCCCTGTATCATCGGCTATCTTCTTTGATATTGAGGCGATACGCCTTGATTTGTCGCCAACGGACCCTAACGTATTTTGAAAAACAATATTATCAAGCTGAACCAACCAGTCGTCGATCGAAGACTTATTGTCCTGATCCCAAAAGAATCGGGCATCTGAAAGCCGGGGCCGGATTACCCTTTCAAATCCTTCACGTACGGCATCAAAATCAAGACTGTCCAGGTTGGCAACAGCGATAAACCGGTTTACCAACTGGCCCTGATCTTTGCTAAGCAACGGAAAGAACTTCTGATGATCCTGCATACTCGCGATCAGGGCCTCGGCGGGAACAGACAGGAATTCCTTGTCAAAGCTTCCGCAAATAGAACGTGGCCACTCGACCAGATTGGTAACCTCCGCAAGTAAACTGTCGCTGATCAAAGCCTTGGCACCGGCGTTTTCGCCCAATGTCTCGACCTGGTTTCTGATTTTTTCCTGTCGCTTACCCTGATCCGCTATAACAAAAGCGTCCTCAAGTACTTTCTCGTAATCACCGGCGGTTGCTATTACGTGTGGTCCAGGACTGTGAATACGGTGTCCGCGGGTGGTATTGCCGGCGTGTAGTCCAAACAGACTGCCTTGCAGAACCCTGGGGCCATGCATGATAACCAACCAATGTACCGGACGGACGAAACTGAAATCATGGGAAGCCCAACGCATGGGCTTTGCCACTGGTAAAGCCACCAGGGCCTTTTGCAGCATGGGTAAGAGCAAAACTTCAAGCGTCTGACCAGGCTTTGTTACCTTGCAAAACAACCATTCACCAGCATCGGTCTTTAGTGTGTCGAGTTCATCAACAGATTTGCCAACAGATCTCGCAAAACCGGTGGCGGCAGGTGTCGGCTGCTTATCAGCATCATATGCTGCTGTAAGGGCAGGACCCTTTCGATTCATCACCTGGTCCGGTTGACCCGCCGCTACTCCCGATATCAGTAGAGCTAGCCTTCTGGGGGTGTAATAAACCCGGCTCTTGTCAGCATCGAAGCTTAGTTCTGCCTTCTTGAGTTGGTCCATAAACCCGCTGAACAGTGTCTTACCGAGATTGGATAGCGACTTTGGGGGTAATTCTTCACAACCCAGTTCGATTAACAGGTCTGCTGAATCGTGAGCATTGTTATTGCTATCCACGTTGTTTGCCTTAGTCATCAGCGCTCTCCTTCAGTCCCGGAAACCCCAGGCCTTCCCTGCGGGCAAGATAAGCCTCTGCTACTTTACGTGACAGGTTTCTGACCCTGAGAATAAAGCGTTGTCGCTCGGTCACCGATATTGCGCGACGAGCGTCCAACAGATTGAATGTGTGTGATGCTTTGAGCACCTGTTCGTAGGCTGGTAATGGCAGATCTAGCTCTACCAGTTTTCCCGCTTCGGATTCGCAGGTATCAAACAAGGTGAAAAGAGAAGCAGTATCAGCATGTTCAAAATTGTAGGTCGACTGCTCAACCTCATTCTGGTGAAAAACCTCACCGTAAGTAACCGTTCTACCGCCGGTATCAGTCCAGACCAGGTCAAATATGCTATCGACATTCTGTAGGTACATCGCCAGTCGTTCGAGACCATAGGTAATTTCGCCCATGACAGGTCGGCACTCCAGACCACCAGCTTGTTGAAAGTAAGTGAACTGGGTAACTTCCATGCCATTGAGCCAGACTTCCCAGCCAAGACCCCAGGCACCAAGCGTCGGGGATTCCCAGTTATCCTCAACAAAGCGGATATCGTGAACAGCGGGGTCAATACCGATAGCTTTTAATGAGCCCAGGTACAATTCCTGAAAGTTCTCTGGTGCCGGTTTCATGACAACCTGATATTGGTAGTAGTGCTGCAGACGGTTCGGGTTTTCACCATAACGGCCATCCGTAGGTCGCCTGCATGGCTGTACATAAGCCGAATTCCATGGCTCGGGGCCGATAGAACGCAAAAAAGTTGCCGGATGGAAGGTGCCAGCGCCCACTTCCATGTCGAGTGGTTGCACCAGTACGCAACCCTGTTCTGCCCAATAATTTTGCAGGCAGTTGATAAAATCTTGAAAAGTCATGAAAATCCCGGGGTCTGATAACCGACTAATTAACCGCCTAGTATAGCCAAGCGTGGTGAAAGACAGAAGAAAAATGGACAAAAAGCATTGAAACAGATCGCATTAGTTAAAATGGGTTGTACCGTAGACCAGATAAGGCCGCGGCACGGGGATTTTGAAGATTGGTTTGCGGATGGATTGGGTGTCGCGAATCTTTTACAGATAGACGTGTTCAGAAATGAATCATTACCAGCACCGGACGGTTTGGCTGGAATCGTGATCACGGGTTCACCAGCAATGGTATCCGCTAAATTGGACTGGAGTGAGCGTACTTCCAGATGGCTACATCAGGCGGTGCAGACAAACGTAAAGATACTTGGCGTCTGTTACGGTCATCAATTGCTTGCACACGCTCTGGGCGGTGTTGCCGGAACTAATCCTGCTGGTCGTCAAATCGGAACGGTTAATTCTCATCTTATTGATAATATTGATAAAGATCCATTGTTGGGATTTTTACCAAAAAGATTCACGGCACAAGCCTCTCATTCTGAAGTAGTGCTGCAACTACCTCCGGGTGCTCAACGTTTGGCTACCAGCCCTTTGGATGAAAACTTTGCAATTCGGTTTTCAGAAAATGCCTGGGGCGTGCAGTATCATCCGGAGTTTTCCGCACCGGTCATGTCGGATTATATTCATTACAGGGCAGACGCTTTGCGTGAGGAAGGCTTGAACCCTGAAGAACTCATGGCCAGCGTCACGGAAACCGAAGAGGCGGCTTCCGTGTTAACGAAATTTGTTGAATTGCTTTGAGTTTTGAAACTAGCTCTAATCTATCAACGGAGAAACCCATCCCTTTGTGATGAGCGGTTCTATCAAAAAGCCATGGAAACTACTCCGCAGATTCAACCTTAAAAATAACGCCATCAACACCGGTTACCCTGATGTGTGTCCCGGTCGGTAAATCCGGGCCTTTTACCTTCCAGGTGGAATCGTCCACGGTCACTTTACCCACACCATTGGTGATTGGCGCAGTAAGTGAAAAAACACGCCCGATGTATTGTTGACCACGGCGGTTCAGATTGGGCTGGTCGGTTTTGGACGGCCGGCTTTCCCGGTATTTTCGCCAGGCCAGAACAGCCACAATGGATGCAATGGCAAACAGTATCAACTGGGTCTCAAGATCAATGGAAGGGAAAACCAGCAAAATCAGACCAACGGCGGCGGCGGCTATTCCAAGCCACAGAAAGAAGAAGGCCGGTGCTGTGAGTTCCAGTATTAACAATACTCCAGCGAGTATCCACCAGTGCCAGAATACAATATGGTCAAACCACTCCATCATTTTCAGCTACTCCCGCCTGTTTTATCGCCGCTGACAGACTTTGCTATTTCAGTGATTCCCGCCAGGCTGCCGAGAATACCTGTTGTTTCCATCGGCAATAGCAGTGTCTTCTGGTTTGCAGAGGTGGCAAATGTTTTCAGTGCATCAACATACTTTTGCGCGACAAAATAATTGATGGCCTGCATGTCACCCGCAGCAATAGCCTCTGAAACCATCGTTGTGGCTTTGGCTTCAGCTTCTGCCAGCCGCTCACGGGCCTCAGCATCCCTGTAAGCCGCTTCCTTACGACCTTCCGCGTCCAGAACAATGGCTTGCTTTTCACCCTCAGCCTTTAGAATTTCTGCCTGTCTGAAACCTTCAGCCTCAAGAATATTGGCGCGCTTTTCACGCTCGGCCTTCATTTGCCTGGCCATCGCATTGACCAGGTCCATGGGCGGTGTAATGTCCTTGATCTCAATACGTGTAACTTTAAGCCCCCAGGGTGTGGTGGCTTCATCAACTACATTCAGAAGCTGGGCATTGATGGTGTCGCGCTTGGATAAAGCGTCATCCAGATCCATTGAGCCCAGAACGGTACGGATATTGGTGACTGTCAGGTTTAAAATGGCATGTTCTAGCCGGAAAACTTCGTAGGCTGCCTTGGCGGCATCCAGTACCTGGAAAAACACTACGCCATCCACGGTCAGGACCGCGTTGTCCTTGGAAATAACCTCCTGTGATGGAACATCCAGAACACGCTCCATCATATTGACGCGTTGTCCGACCCGGTTAACAAATGGAACCATTAAATGAAAGCCAGGACGAAATGTGGTGTTGTACTTACCGAAACGCTCTATTGTGTATTCGTAACCCTGCCGGACGATGATGACAGCTTTACGGAGAACAATAACAGCGAGAAACACCAGAACAATTGCCGTGATTAGTGCGTTTTCAAACATTTTAATCCCTTTTTTTAGCTTGAAGCAGGTAAGGTTAACTCTTCATAATTAACCGCTTTTTCCAATTTTAAAGGGTATCAGAAATCGCCTTGACCGGGATGCCCCAAAAGTCACTGGCAAAACCTCAACAACAGGAATGAACATGAGCGATGAACAGGACAGGTTATTTGCCAACAACCGGGCGTTAACCTCGGGATTCCGCTTTGATGAGCAGGTGGTCAAGGTGTTCCCTGATATGATTGCCCGTTCAGTGCCGGGGTACGAATTGGTGGTACCGATGATCGGTTTGCTGGCAAGACGTTACGCTCAGCCTGATTCACAAATTTACGACCTGGGTTGTTCCCTGGGAGCAGCCAGTCTGGCCATGAGTCTTGCGGTCAAAGCCAGTGGTATCAGGATCATTGCAATAGATAATTCCGAGGCCATGGTCGGTCGTTGCAAAGAAAACCTGGTGGATAAAAGCGGCGTCATTCCAATCGATGTTCGCCTGAAGGATATACTGGATATTGAGATTGAAAATGCATCGGTTGTAGTGCTCAACTTCACCTTGCAGTTTCTTGGCCGGGATCAACGCCAGTCTTTGATCAACCGAATTTCGGCAGGTATGCGTGAAGGAGGGGCATTGATTATTTCAGAAAAAATATGCTTTGAAGACGTGCAGGAACAAACGGATCAGACCACGTGGCATCACGATTTCAAGCGTGCTCAGGGTTATTCGGACCTGGAAATTGCCCAAAAACGTAATGCTTTGGAAGATGTTCTGCGTCCGGAAACCGAGGCCTCTCATTTCCAGCGCCTGCAACAGGCCGGTTTTCCCCGATACCATCGCTGGTTTCAATGTTTTAGTTTTGTCAGCTATATCGCATTCAAGTGAAGAACCCTTATCTTCAATTACAGACATCAGCCTGGTATGAGCTGGCGGAGTCCGGCTGGCAGGGTCTGAAAAACTCTAACCATGGTGACCTGCCGCATTGGCTTGAGAGCATAGACAGCCTGCCTGAAGGTGACGGTTACCATCAACTGGACCGCGATGCACCTGAACTTGGTCGACCGGTTGCAGATCCGGCGTTATTGCGTCGGGAGTTGCTCAATTTACACCCATGGCGCAAGGGACCACTGAAGTTGGGTGGTGTCAAAATAGATACAGAGTGGCGCTCTGACTGGAAATGGAACCGTTTAAAACCGCATCTTGATCTCAAAAACCATAAAATTCTGGATATTGGTTGCGGCAATGGTTATTTCGGTTTGCGTATGTTGGCCGCCGGCGCCCAACTGGTGGTGGGTATTGATCCTACAATGGTCTTTGTCATGCAATGGCTGGCGATGAGAAAGCTGGGACCTGGATTGAATAATTTTGTCCTGCCGCTAGGTATTGAAGACCTGCCGTCAGATACCCCCGGCTTCGACAGCGTTTTTTCGATGGGTGTTTTATATCATCGGCGCAAACCTGTTGAACACCTTGTGCAGCTAAAGAACCTGACCCGACCGGGTGGTCAGATCATTTTGGAAACGCTGATTTTGGAGGGTGAGAGCAAGGCAATACTGAACCCGTCAGGCCGTTATGCACGGATGCGCAATGTACACGCCATTCCAGACCTGCTGGTTCTGCATTATTGGCTGGAGCAGGCGGGTCTAAGCAATACAAAGGTACTTGATGTGAGTAAAACCAGCCTCGATGAGCAACGCCGTACCGACTGGATGACCTTTGAATCCCTGCGTGAGTGCCTGGATATTGAAAACCCTTCCATTACCATTGAAGGACACCCCGCGCCAACCAGGGCAGCATTGCTTATCCAGGTTGATGAATAAACCGAATACCCAACAAATAAAACAGGACAACAGGACAATGACATATTCAACTCCCGATATTTGTGATCAATTTCCGGACCGGTTGCAGATCGCCGAACCATTGTTCACCGAGTTTGGCGGCAAAGTTTGTTTCAGTGGAGAGATTGTCACCATCAAGTGTTTTGAAGATAACTCGCTGGTCAAACAAAACCTGGCTACTGCAGGTCACGGCAAGGTACTGGTCGTGGACGGAGGGGGCTCGTTAAGATGCGCATTACTCGGCGATTTACTGGGGGCTATGGCGGTAGAAAATGGCTGGCAGGGGGTGATTGTCAATGGTTGTGTGCGCGATGTGGAAATTCTCAAAAGCATGGATCTTGGTGTGCGGGCGCTCAATTGCTATCCGCTCAAATCCAAAAAACGGAATGAGGGTCAACTTAACCTGCCGGTAAGGTTTGCCGGCGTTAATTTTGAGCCGGGCCAATACCTATATGCTGACGAAAACGGGATAGTAGTGGCCGATGATGCGTTGGATATTACCGGGAATGGATAGATCAGGTTCCCGGGTAATTCGATCAATTCGCTCGTGGCTGACTTAAAACCGGCCAATACACCCATGTAAAAATAGCGAACGCCAAAATCCATCCCATGGCAGAGGTATCGATCATCACCAGATAACCTTGTCCACTCAATGGACCCAGTACCCGAACAAGAACAGCAAGCATTAACAGCCAGTAAGCCAGTACAGTCAGTCGCGCCGCCTGTAGCGGCCTTCCGGTATGACCCAGGGCAACCCGTGTTGTAACCGCCAGGACCATGCTACCTATGGCGCCCATGGTCAAAGCATGCAGGGCAGCGGTTGGTGTAAACAGCCAGCCAAAAACCGAGCAGCCCAACAAGGTATAACCAACCGGTAACCACAGATATGAGATATGCAAAACAAACAACAGGGGATTGGATATTGCTGCAAGCCCCTTCCAGCGGCCCAGTCTTAAACCATGAGCAATGGCAGCGCCAAATGCCAACACACCAGTCAAAGGATGCATGGGTATAAAACTGGCGGCCAGGCCGACCAGTATGGTTAATGCGAGAGCAGCCTTATTGACAATATCACTGTTGACAGGCATCTCTGTCTGACCCTGTTGTCGCAACCAGTTAGCGCTGAAGCTTGGCACGATTCGTCCGGCAATAATGGTGACCAGCAAGACTATAGTGTGAATTAACAGGTAAATGGCCAAGCGCTCGCCACCAGGAAGCCACTGGGCGGCACCGAGGTGGTAAATGGCATTGAGACCAGCCACCAGGAAAACTATGGCAACAAGGGGGTAGTTTCGGCGACTGTGGCCGGCGATAATCTCCCGGCTAAGCAGCCAGCCAAGCATTACAGGGAACAACATATCCAGGAAAAACACCAGGCTGGCAGGTAGCCAGGTTGATGAAAACAACATTGCCAACCTTCCCGCCAGCCAAAAGATCACCAGCAAAGCCAGTGGTGTTCCCTTTATAGCAGGTCGTCCGGTCCAGTTCGCTACGGCCGTCAGGCTAAAACCCGCTACTGCGGCCATTGCAAACCCGATTAGCATTTCATGGCTATGCCAATACGGTGTGATGCCCGGCAGGCCTGAGCCGTGCAGGGTCATGACCCAAAGCAATATGCTCAGCATGGCAAAAATGCCATTCATCAGAAAAAACGGCCGGAAAGCGTAGCTAAGTAAAACGGGT
The DNA here is from genome assembly GCA_029859505.1 of Lysobacterales bacterium. Classification (GTDB taxonomy): domain Bacteria; phylum Pseudomonadota; class Gammaproteobacteria; order Xanthomonadales; family SZUA-36; genus SZUA-36. The sequence continues at coordinate 13,808 of JAOUCZ010000003.1, forward strand.
ATGTTGTCTGGTTTCATGCGTGCGCAGGATATCGGTTAAGACCGGCCTCCACAACGATGTGGATCAGCAATAAGTGAAACTTAATTACCGCCCCCTTGCTGAAACTCAAATGCGGTCACACATTCGGGCAGTTCATAGAATAACGCCGCCTTGCGGCCGGTCCGTTCACCATAGTCTGCATAGAAGCGCTCACATTCCTTTCGGTCGGAAAGTTCCTTGCTGGCGACGCACTCTTCTATAACCTGTTGCCGAATCGGCGCGATCTTTTTCTGTCGTTCGACCTCGCAGGCAGCGTCCAACCTGGCCTGTTTGTCCTCACGTGACTCTTTTGCCAGGGCGGGGCTGATCAACAGGGAAACAAAAACAATGGATAAAAGAACCTGGCTGGTTTTCATGATCAACTCCTGACTTGTCTAAAACTATCTTAACCTACTGATTACAGCTCGTCTTCTCCTACCCATTTACGAACCCTTGGTGCACGATAAGTGGCAAACTGATCCAGCAGCATCCCGGGCTCACGGGCCTCAAGCAACATGGGGCGGCAAAGTTCGTTAACAAACTGCTGCTGAAAAGAGTTTTCAAGAAAAGCAATTAACTGGTCGTAATAGCCCTCAATATTGAGCAAGGCACAAGGCTTGTCATGAAACCCGAGCTGGGCCCATGTCAATATCTCAAAAATCTCCTCCAGCGTACCCCAGCCTCCGGGCAACGCGATAAAACCATCGGAAAGATCGGCCATCATCGCTTTACGCTCATGCATTGAAGCCACAACATGCAATTGGGTGAGATTGTCGTGAGCGACCTCCTTCACGGCAAGACTTTTGGGAATGACACCGATCGCCTCACCTCCAGCCTCGAGTACGGCATCGGCTATCGTTCCCATAACACCCACGGCGGCACCGCCATAGACAAGACCGATGTTACGTTCACACAAGGCTTTGGCGAGGGCCTTTGCAGCAAGAGAGTAAGCCGGGTTTTTACCTGGGCTGGAACCACAATAAACACAGATGTTTTTGATTTTCACAGGTCTTTGGCCTTTAAACGGTGAAGTGATGTTTGTTTCATGACTTCGGACCATGGGAACTGGGGACCGGGATCGAGTTTGCGTCTGATCAGGATATCCGGTTGGTCTTCAGAGGGTATCATCGCGATATCTAGGTCTTCGTGTCCGGTAACCATTTCCAGCACCGGTAATTCTTCCTGCAGGTGATTCAAAAGCGCTGTCAACGCTTCAATCTGTAGGTCAGGGTAGGGCTCTGACATTCGCTGGTTACCGCTGAGGAACCAGTCAGGATAACGACCGTTATTAATCAGCTCAATGCCGATACTCTGCGGGTTAAAGCCCCTGACATGATGGGCTACACGGCTGACAGGCACCCACTGTTCAATACTGCCGTCACGATCAATATAAAAATGTCCGCTGTTGCCAGAACTGCTATCCGGGTGAAGCTCTTTCTCACCCCAGGTTCGTGCCATGGTCATATCGGGTAACTCGGTACAATGAATGACGACCAGGCTGATTTCATCATTGCCACGACTTTCCAGTCGTTCCACATAATGCAACGGTCGCTGCAGAATTTTTATGCTCACGGGTCTTTGGGGCACGGCCCGAACGTATCCCCATGATTCTGATGACCGAACGAATCGGCAGTTGACACAGCCATGGTGCGGTCATTGTGGCACACAAGTTGTTGTCCATATCTGCGATCAGATACCGCATCTTCAGTGGCACAACCACATATGATTATCAGGCCGATCAGAACAAAGATCACACGCATTGCTTGATCCGGAACCTGTCGGGTTTTTCGCACGACCACACGGATGTGGGAGGTAGAGCAACGCAGGAGCTGTTTGCCGAGTAGATCATGCTAAATCCGACAGGCTCCTAGCCTTGCTCCAACAGAAAACGCAAGTCCATGATGGCAGCATTTGCTCTTGAAATATAATTGGCCATCACCAGTGAGTGGTTGGCAAATGCCCCGAACTTGTTGCCATTCAAGACCATCGGTGCGCGCAGGGCGTCCTGAGTGCTCTCCAGTTCCCGAATAATCTGACGGAAGCTGATTAACGCATTCTTATCGCGTAACACATCATGAAAATCGACTTCCATTGCGCGGAGAAAATGGATCAATGCCCAGGTGCTGCCTCGGGTTTCATAAAACACGTCGTCTATCTTGAACCACGATGTCTTTACATCCACCTCCTGTGGTCCCGCGGTCGATTGAGTCGCGGCGGTGTCACCGGCCAGGTCAGTGTTTAGACGTTCCTTGCCAACACTGGCTGAAAGGCGCTGAGACAATGATCCAAGCCTTTTTTCAACCAGGCCCAACCAGGCGACGAGGTTATCGGCACGGGCATAAAACTGGGCGTTTGGCTGGGCAGGATCTGCTAAACGAGTCAGGTAATTTTCGAGGAACTCCATTGCGTTTCTATAGCGGCCCTCTGTATCAGGAGGAAACCAGCGATCGTGGGAGTAGTGAAAAAGTGGGTCCGCCTCAGAAAGGTCAGGGTCCTCGGCCGACTGTGTTTGAGAGCGGCTGAAATCGTTACGCATGACACGTGCAAGGTCGCGGACTTGGGTCAGTACGCCAAACTCCCAGTTGGGTACGTTGTCGAGAAACACCCATGGCGGCAAGATGTCGTTTGACATGTACCCGCCACGTTTGTTGAGCATGACATCGACTACTTCGAGTAATGCAGAGGCTGTGGTTGTACCAGTTACATCGGCGTGACCGTGCTCAAGAGCATGTTGTTGGGCAAGCTCAACCGGGTCAAACATATCCGGCTCGTGGTTGTACCAGAACATCATTGCACCACAGATAACCAGCAGTGCAACAGGAATAGCAATCCAGATTTTACGTTTCATAATTACGAAGATAACAGATTTTTGGCCGGATGCGTGTGCCGGAAGTTACCTGTTTGAGACAGAAAGAAATTCAGACAGCGAAACCGACCATTTTCTAAACGTCAACCAGTCCGGTTTTGAGAGAATTCCTGAGTATGGTAACCAGGTTTTCGACGTTTTGGGATTGCTCGCCAATAATGGCCGCAGAGCCGTGTTCCAGAGAAACCAATAAAGCATGCATTTGGTCAAACTCAACCATTTCACCATCAGTTACCTGGGTTTTTGGCATATAAAAAATGGTCACCGGACCCTGGTCTGTACTGACAACCATATGGGCACCGCGCCCATCTGGTGTCGGGCAAAACTTGATTAACTTAATGCGTCCTGCCAACTCCTGGTCGGCTTTCGCGTCCAGTTTGGCCAGTATTTTGGAAATTTCCTGATCAGAAAGATAATCAATAGCTTTTGCAGCTGTTTTGTTGCCGTCGTGTGAATAATGATCTGCAACATAGGACTCGACACTGTCCCATGTGTTGGATTGCTTCCAGACCAAACCAGCAGCACCAACAAAAACCAAAAGGCTGGCGGCCAATGCAAGGGGTACCCAGTTTCGTTTTCGGACGGGCTGTTGGCTTATACCTTTTATTTGATCAAGTAAGTCAGCAGGCGGCTGGATATGCAAAGCCCTGTTAAGTTTTTCTTCAAACACTTCTGCTTCGATTGCCGCTTCTTCAAACTCAGGCGAAGATTTGCGTGCACGCAGAGTCTCAGGATCAGTGTTCCCCGGATCAGCTCCAATCAGTTTTTTGAACTCAGAAAAGTTCATGGACATTACCCGTTACTCCATCCTTTTGTAGTTGAACTTTCAGTTTTTCCCGCGCCCTGAACAATTGGGTCATCACCGCACTCTTGGTAATTCCGAGTTGCTCAGAAATTTCAGCACAACTGTGTCCAAATATTGCCTGTAGCAATAAGGGATCCCTATACTTGGGGTCCAGCTTCAAGATGCCCTGACGCAATAAATCACGCTCTGTCGATTCATCCGGTTCCAATTCGTCATTGTCTACTATTACAACTTTTTCAAAGTCGGTAAACGGTGGCACCTTTCGTTCAAAAGTACGGGCGAATTCACGTCGTAAAATCGTAATCAGCCAGCTTTTGGCTGCAGCCACATCCTTCAGGCTGTCCAGTGCCCGCCACGCCCTAAGAAACGTCTCCTGTACCAGGTCTTTGGCAAGGGCATCGTTGCCGCTAATCCACATGGCGTAGCGATACAAATCCGCAGAATAAGCTTCAGCAAGCTCATTAAACCGACGAGTCCGTTCCGTGTCAGTAGTCATGACCGGATTTTGTAAAACTTTATTTCAAACTGATTCAATTATTTTTTAAACCTTTATTCAGCATTTGCTGCCCTGTATGGGATAATAGCGCTTTATGTAAATTGAAACCTAATTGACGCACGGAGCGTCTATTTAATCTAATAAAAAAACTCCGTTGTGACTAATGGCACTTTGAGTATTGCCTCTAAAACAGCAGTCTGTGCCAAGTCTCACCGGGGACAGGACTTTATTTTGCTATTTTAAGTAGCAGTTGCACAACAGCATATACCGGTGGGAGTTAAGAGGATGAGTATGAATTTTGATCAAGCCAGATTCAACATGGTGGAACAGCAGGTAAGACCCTGGGATGTTCTGGACGAACGTGTTCTTCAATTGTTGGAAGAAACCCATCGTGAAGACTTCGTACCGGTGCGATATCGGAAAATGGCGTTTGCCGACATGGCAATTCCGCTGGATCATGGTCAAACCATGATGAATCCTGTTGTAGAAGGCCGTTTGTTGCAATCGCTGGATTTGAAAGAGGACGAGACGGTTCTCGAAATTGGAACCGGCAGCGGCTTTATAACTGCCTGCCTGGCACAACTGGCCAAACATGTCGTGAGTGTTGATATACATGAACAGTTTTCAAACGAGGTTGCAGCCAGGCTGAAAGAAAAAGATATTCACAACGTTGAACTTGAAACCGGAAACGTGATGACTGGCTGGCAGCCTGAGCAGGCGCATGATGTATTGGTCGTTACCGGTTCCGTGCCGGATATTCCGGATCATTTCCGTGGCTGGGTTAATCCGAGTGGTCGGATATTTGTAGTCTGTGGCGAAGAACCCGCAATGGAAGCAAAACTTTTAACAAAACTGAATGCCACCGAGTGGAGCGAGGAAAGTTTGTTCGAAACAAACCTTGCAAGACTGGTAGATGCTGAAAAAGTAACAGAATTTGAATTTTAAGAAATTTAGGAGTTGGTTATGAAGCTCAATATCAATAATCAGAAGTTACTGATAGCGGCCGTTTTTTTTATATCGTCACCGGCGTTTGCCGTTGACCTGGTCGGAATTCATGACCTGGCGATCAAGAACGATCCACAATTGCAGGCGGCAGCGTATCGCAAAGATGCGACCGGGGAAAATACACGGCAGGCCTGGGCGAACCTGTTACCAACACTAAGTGCTTCCGGCAACCGTGACTGGGGGCGCCGCACATCAAGAAAAATTGAATTTGAAGACCAGGTAGTTCCAAAACAATACAGTGATATTGATACCGAGTTTTACAGTTTTAATTTACGCCAGTCCCTGTACGCACAAAGTAATTACGAAAACCTGGATATAGCCCGTGGACAGGTCAGCCAGGCGGAAGCAACCTACAATATTGCTTACCAGGATTTTCTGGTCAGGGTTGCCGGTGGGTATTTCAGCGTATTGACTGCACAGGATGGTGTTATTTTTGCCGAGGCTGAAGAGAAAGCCCTGCAGAGACAATTCGAGCAGGCTGAGCAACGTTTCGAAGTGGGTCTGACAGCCGTGACAGATGTCCACGAAGCCCGTGCCAGCTATGACAATGCACGCGCCCGGGCCATCGTCTCCAGAAACAATCTCGCAGATACCAAGGAAGCCCTGTATGAGTTAACTGGTCAGTACTTCGATGACTACGATCCATTGCAAGAGGTCTTACCCCTGGTTAAACCACTTCCGGAAAGTCCGGAAGAGTGGGTCGATATTGCCATGCTCTACAACCCGATTGTGATTTCAGCCCATATGGGAGTCGAAATTGCTGATGCCAACATACGTTTACAGCGTTCCGGCCATTTTCCTACCCTGGATCTGGTTGGAAGCATGAATCGATTCACCAACAACAAACGGGCATTCGCAAGTCTTACCGGGGAAAACTTTGCAACCACTGAAGTAAAAAGCGACGATAACCAGATCGGTTTGCGTTTATACGTACCTATCTACCAGGGCGGCGTGGTAACTTCCAGAACAAGGCAAGCCCGTTATCTGCTCAATGCGGTTAATGAGGATCTGGATCAGCAGCAAAGGGCGGTTGTAAGAGCAACAAAAAATGCCTATCGTGCGGTTATTGCGGGTATAGAACAGGTAGGTGCATTTGGCCAGGCCAGAATATCAGCGGAAAGTGCTCTCGAGGCAACCCAGGCCGGTTTTGAGGTCGGTACCCGTACTATTGTGGATGTATTGATCGCCCAGCAGCGTTACTTCCAGGCTCAACGGGACAACTCGTTGGCACGCCACACCTATATCGTCGATCACCTGAGGCTGAAAGCGGCGGCGGGCGTATTGGCTGAAGATGACCTGCAAAAGGTCAATACCATCCTTAAATAGATAAAGGCATACTCCTGGCTAAACCCGGCCATTGATGCTAGCACCGTCATCCCCGCGAAAGCGGGGATGACGGTGCCTTTGTTTGGCTTTTTGGTTAAAGCAGTTTTTCGACTGCTTTTAGCGTTAAATCCAAGGCACCTTTATTCATCTCAACCAGGTCTTTGCCCGCTTGCCCCATACTGTCGCGCAATACTCCACTGGTCAGTATTTGCTCCGCTGCTTGTCGAAAATCCTGTTGATTGGTAACACGACGTGCAGCCTTGGTTTTCGACAACAAAGAAGCTATTTCCCTGGCATTGTCCATATTCGGACCCAGAAGAACGGCTTTGCCCAGCGCAGCAGGTTCAAGTGCGTTGTGGCCGCCCTGATCACCAAAGCTGCCACCGACAAATGCGACATCTCCACAGGCATAGTAGGTCATGAGTTCACCGATGGTATCGATCACAAAACACTGCGCCTTTTCAGAACATGCCTCACCCTGGCTGTGAAGTTCGGTTCGTAAACCGGCGGCTTGTGCCAGTTGTGTTGCACGGGCGAATCGTTCCGGATAGCGCGGTACCAGGATCAACAGGGTGTCTGGCAGGTTTTTCAATAATTCTACAAAAGCGGGTATCACCACGCTTTCATCAGCCTCATGGGTGCTGCCTGCGACCAGTACCGGCCGGTTGCTGTTCCAGCGTGATCTCAGGGCAGCACCTTGTTCGTTCAGGCTGGCCGGTGTTGCAAGATCAAACTTGAGGTTGCCGGTTAGCTCAATCGCTTGAGGGTCAGCCCCACATTCGGTCAATCGATCCAGATCATCGGTGCTTTGGGCTCCGATCCAGTCAACCGTTTGCAGAACATCCCTTATAAATCCGGGCATACGTTGAAATCGATTTACCGATCGTTGTGAAAGACGTGCATTTGCCATCATCAGAGGTATGCTCAGCCTTTGTGCCTGAAGGTACAGGTTAGGCCATATTTCAGTTTCCATCACGATGATCAGTTGTGGCTGTAAACAGCTCAAAAAGCGCGAGACGGCTCCGGGTAAATCAAGCGGAATGTAACAGTGAGATATCTTATCGCCGAGTTCACGTTGTACCCGTTCAGAACCGGTTGGCGTCAGTGAAGAGACCGTGATTGACTGACCGGGATAGGTTTTTAACAATGCCCTGATCAAGGGGCTGGCTGCATTAAACTCACCGACTGATGCCGCATGCACAAGTATTCCGCCGGCTTTTACGGTTTTTGGCATAAAGCCAAATCGTTCACTCAGACGGTTCAGATAGGCACGGTCCCGAAGCCCGCGGAACGCGAAGTACAGCAAAACAAAGGGAGTAACCAGTGTGACCAGTAAAGAGTAGATAAAACGCATTGGCTAGGCCGGCTTGGTCTCAGTTGACGCTGCCCAGAGCCCGAACAGAATCCAGATCAACGAAGACATATAGGTGCCGTAAAGAGCAAAGTGCGAGTTGAGCGGAAACAACACCAGCGCAAGTGCCAGAGCAAAAGGAAATGCTTCATTGCGCCTCGTCGGTGTCATCTGCCTCCAAAAGCGTAATACCAGCACAAACCCGGCAATCATCCCCAGCAGACCGATGCTGCCGGTGTCTGCCATCACTTCAAGCACCAGGTTATGTGCGTGTGTTGCGCCGGATTTACCGCCCGAGTTTTGGATATGCACATCATCTTCAGCAGCGTATTCCATGTAGGCCACGGGAAAGGCCCGTACACCCACACCATTGACCGGGTGTTCCTTGTACATGATCAGGCTGGTATTGAAAATTGGCATTCGCAGGTTACTCGCCGCGCTGACTGCAGCCTGGGTGCCCTGAGTAATGGTCAATGACTGATCAAGCCTTGCCTGGAACAGGGGCGAAACCAGGTAACTGCCAATGATCGCTGTGACCACAAGCACGGGTATTGATAGTGATGCTTTTCTCAATTCGCGGTTCTCACGCCTGAACATCAACCACAGGTAAACCGCCAGGACCAGGCCCATTATCAACCAGCCAGCACGCATTCCGGCAATCAGTACCGCGCCTAGCATCAGGGTAAAAGCGGTCACCCAGGCCCAGGCCGGCCAGTGCCTACGTGCATGCTCAAGTAATAACGGTGAAAGCATGGCCAGCGTTGGACCGTAAAACTGGTATTTTTGTACAAACAACGCATTGAGACGGTCCGGGTTCATCGCAATACCGAACAGATCATTGCCAAAGATCAGCTGCACAAAACCGTCCACTGCCCAAAACACCAGCAGGAAAGAGGTCCAGCGGATAACACGCCAGCGAGCGGAATCTGCATGCAATAAAACCGCCATGCTGAGCACCGCGGCCAGAAATCGTAGTGCAGCCAGTGAACTGACCCAACTCTTTTGCGGCAGGAATGAGTCAATACTGGACACCACCATGGGAATCCAAAAACAAAGAAATATGGGGACAACAATTACACCGACCTGGCGAATACGTTGCCGGTGAACCGCTGAACGGGCTAAAAAAGGTAAACACAGGGCAAAGGCAGATAGTGGAATTTCTGCCAGTCTGCCGAATGGCAACAGAGCGAAAAAAGATACGGCCAGCCAGCACGGCCAGTCAGCCTGTAATCGCTTTAGCAGTAGGTTCATCAATCTTCCCTCTTCACAGCATAATCATACAGGCGCATGGTCTGATTCATGGAATCCTTCAGTGAAAATGCATCGCTTTGTTTGACCGTGGGCACCTGTTGTAAGAATTCACGGGTTTTCTGTACCAACTCCGGCAGGTTGTCGGGATCAACGGCACCGATTGGAAACATAAGGCTTAAAATCTCATGGGTACCCCCGTGATCCCATGCGATAACCGGCACACCCAGCGACAACGCTTCCGGTGCGATTCTACCAAATGCTTCCGGCGGATCGCTGCACAGGCTAAATACAATGCTTGAGGCTGTCATCCAGTCACGCATATCGGTTCTTGCACCGCAGAATGTCAGTTGCTCGCTGACCTGGTGACGTTCGGCAAGGCCTTCGAGTTCGTTGATATACCGTGAGCCTGGTTTTGCCCGGCCGAGTATGACGGCATGGATATCATCAAATTCTTTTAGCAGTATCGCCAGAAGCTCAATAAACGTTGCATGACCCTTATAACGGGACAAACGTCCGGGTAACAGCAGGATTTTCTTACCCTCCAGTTGCGGGAACTCCGTGAAGGTGCGCTGTAACCATTCGGTTGATGGCTGATAACCATATGGAAAATCATCGCGACTGGTGCCGCCGTAAATCGTGCGCAGTTGTGGGCTATCTTCGGGCAGGTAGTTCTTTAAGGTATATCTGCGTATGTGGTTGGAAACAGCGATGACGAAATCACCACGCGCCATGATGGCGCTGTAACTGCTAACCGAGTATTGGCCGTGCATGGATGTAATAAAAACCGGGCGTTTGCCGGCGGGAAGCTTGCGCAGCGCCAGGTAACAAATCCATGCTGGTAACCGGGAATGAACGTGAACGATATCCGGTTGGTGTTCCAGCAACCAGGAACGCAACTGCCGAATATAAGATAGGGTACCAAGACGTTTTCGGCCGACCGGCCATTCAAGAAATTCTGCTCCGGCTGCATTCACCCGGTCCAGTAACGGCCCGTTAGCCGCTATAACCGTTACCCGGTGACCGGCAGCGCGCAGGAATTCGGTGGTTTCGACGGCAACCATTTCTGAGCCGCCGATCCCGAGAGACACCAGTACTTGTACTACGTGCATGAAGGCAGGTGCGCTAGTTTCGTGTCAAACCTGAAATACAGGTTCGGAAAGCTCACAAGCTGTCAACTGCATGGCTGCGGTTTGATGACATAGTGATGCTATATCGAGAAAACTTACTCGTTTTTCAGTGTGTAATGCGTACCACAATACGGGCAAGTGGCTTCACCGCTTTCCTCAATAGGAAGAAAAACGCGCGGGTGAGCATTCCAGAGTTTCTGATCTGTTTGTGGGCAGGAAAGCGGCAGGTCAGCGCGGCTTACCTCAACCCGTGTTTGCGTGTTTGCATTTGTCAGGCTGTCATCCTGAGCGTCGGTGCGGTGAGTCATGTCAATTCCACAAAAAAAGAGAGTGTATTCTACCCCAATATCTCATCACATAATGCACGAGCGATATCCAGCAGCTGTGTGGTCGCTGTTTCGGCACTTTCATCGGTCAGTGCAGCTTGTAGTCTTGCGTGACTCAGCTGTGCATATGCACTATCCAATACTTGGTAAGCATTAGCATCGAGCCAACCACATGCATGCAAGGCTTTCAGCTGCTCGCCCACTTGTGTGGAGCCAATCACATCGGGGTGCTCAGCGGTATTAATCAGCAGACCCAATTGCACCACAAACTCAATATCGAGCAAGCCTCCGTGTCCATGCTTGAGGGGGTTTGTGTTTCCATGCTCACTGCGTAACCGTTCCCGCATGGACAGCACTTCAGCTTTCACCTGGGCCTCGTCACGCCCCCTTGCCAGTACCATTGTCCGAATGGACGCAAAATTATCGGCCGTCTGCCTGTCACCAGTAAATGACCTGGCACGAGTCAACGCTTGTAACTCCCAGACCCAAGCCTCTTCCAGTTGGTAGCGCTTAAACGCATCTACGCTGGAGACGAGCATTCCGGCCCTGCCATTGGGTCTAAGCCTGGCATCTATACTGTATAGACGACCGGAGGGGGTCGTTGCTGACATCAAGCTAAGCATGCGCCGCGCAACGTTGGTGTGATAGCGCTCGGCCGATAGCGGACGGGAACCATCTGACGCTTCAGCTATGGGTTGGAACAAAAAAATCAGGTCGAGATCTGAATCAAAACCCAGTGCACAGGCTCCCAGGCTGCCGTAGCCAATTACAGCAAGTTCCGGTCCGGGCAGTTCGCCATGGCGGCTTTCCATCTCAAGACGGGATAAATGCAAGACAGCCTGTACCAGGTTTTCGGCAAGCCGGGTCAATGCACTGCTGGCCTCATATGCCGACATCGTTGACTTCATCACGGCTACCGCAATCCGCAGACTGATCATCTGTTTGAAGTAATTCAGATCCTGCAACCTTGTTTCAGTATCGTTTCCACCATCCAATATTCGCTGAACACCTGCCTGGATATCCTGCCTTGTGGGCGGATATGCACCCAGGCTCGGGTCGATCAATTCATCAAGCAATGCCGGATACCGGGTTACCGCTTCAGCTATACGCTTGCTGGTTGTGAATAATTCCAGCATGCGTTTGGTGGCATCCGGGTTTTGAACCAGCAGGGAAAGATATGCGCTGCGTCTGCATATCGCGGATACCAGGTCGAGAACACGGTTGATGACAGAATCGTCGGGTGACAGGGAGTCAAAGCGCTCCAGCAATAGCGGCATAAACTGATCCAGGCGCTGGGATGCCCGTTGGCTGAGTGAAAGCCGGTTCAATCGTTTAATGAATGCGGACAATGGCTTCCAATCAACTGGATTGGGGTCATCATACTGGCTGTTGTTTCGTAGTCTTTGCCAATAGGCGTTCCAGGGGCTCGCATCATCAACCGGTCCGCTTGGTTTTGGCAGGCTGTGTTCGAACAGGGCCTGTACCTTGTTTCGTGTCTGCTCAAGCGCCAGTTGGAAATCCGGCATGTCCTCAAATCCCATTGCCCGCGCGACTCTTAAACCATCATCGCCAGCCGGAACCCTGTGTGTCTGCTGATCGTGCAGGGCCTGAATACAGTTTTCTGTTTTCCGCAAGAACCGGTAGGACTCCAGTATTTCTGTCACCGCTTCGTTTGACAGCATTTGTAGTTTTCGCAAGCTGGAGGCTGCCTTGAAAATTGACGGTGTTTGTAAAGCAGGTTCCCGTCCACCGCGAAGCAACTGGAAAGTCTGCACCAGGAATTCAATTTCACGAATACCACCCGGGCCTCGTTTGACATCATCCAGACGGTCTTTACGCAATGCATCTTCGCGGACATTTGCATGCATTTCCCGTAAGGCCTCTATCGCGCCAAAATCAATATAGCGCCGGTAAACAAACGGTTTCAATATACCCAGCAGTTGTTGACCGGAATCAATATCTCCTGCCACCGCGCGTGCCTTGATCAATGCGTATCGTTCCCAGTCGCGTCCTTCACGCTGATAATACTGCTCAAGCGCTGCGAAACTGCTGACCAGTGGGCCGGAATCTCCAAAAGGCCGCAAGCGGGTGTCGACCCGAAAGCAAAATCCATCCGCAGTTATTTCAGACAGGCTACGTATGATGCTGCGGGCAAGGCGTGTGAAAAATTGCTCGTTGGCCAAACCGCGGCGACCGTCACAAATGCCCTGTTCCGGGTAACAGAAAATAATGTCAACATCAGACGACAGGTTAAGCTCACAACCACCAAGCTTACCAAGGCCAATGATAACCAGTTTCTGGGGCAGGTCATCCGGGTTTCGCGGCACGCCGTATTTTTCTTCAAGCGCTCGGCTGTGATATTCAACCGCAGCCTGTAAACAGACATCCGCGAGGGTGCTCAGATCTGCGAGAGTTTCATCCACAACCGCCAGTTCAGTCAGGTCACGCCAGACCAGGCGCATCATTTCCTTGTTTCTGAACTGTCGTAAAGCAACATCCAGCCCGGATTTCTCAATCCCCGTTGCTAGAAGATCAGCATTAGGTGGGCTTGAGTTTTCCAGTCGACCGGAGGTCTGCAGTGCACTCAGCCAGTCCGGGTGACGGTTGACCAATTGGTTCAGAAAAGGGCTGAACTCAAGGATCTTGTTTTGGCTGATTGATGACATGCGTAGAGTATAGCGCCGGACGACAGAATGGATAGACCAAAAAAAACCCCGTCATCAGACGGGGTTTCTCTTTAGCTCGGGTATGAACTACATGTTTACATCATGCCGCCCATTCCACCCATACCACCCATTCCGCCCATATCAGGTGCACCACCACCCATAGGAGCGTCTTCCTTAGGCAGTTCGGCCACCATGGCTTCAGTGGTGATCATCAGGCCAGCGATAGAAGCTGCGTTCTGCAGTGCAGAGCGGGTTACCTTGGTCGGATCCAGAATGCCGGACTCGATCATATCGGCATATTCACCAGATGCTGCGTTGTAACCGTAGTTGCCTTCACCATGTTTTACATTGTTCAGAACAACAGAGCCTTCTTCACCGGCGTTTCCGACGATCTGACGCAGGGGTTCTTCCATGGCACGGCAGGCGATCTCGATACCAACATTCTGGTCGTGATTGTCACCCTTCATGTCCTTAACGGCTTCAAGTGCGCGCACAAGGGCAACACCACCACCGGGAACAACACCCTCTTCAACCGCTGCACGGGTTGCGTGCAAGGCATCTTCAACGCGGGCTTTCTTCTCTTTCATTTCGACTTCGGTCGCGGCACCTACCTTGATAACAGCAACACCGCCAGCCAGCTTGGCTACGCGTTCTTGCAGTTTTTCACGATCGTAATCAGAAGTGGCTTCTTCGATCTGTGAACGGATCTGGTTAACACGTCCGGAGATATCGTCACTGCTGCCAGCACCGTCAATTACGGTGGTGTTTTCTTTGGTGATCTGGATTTTCTTGGCAGAACCCAGTTCTTCAAGCGTTGCTTTTTCCAGTGAAAGACCAACTTCCTCTGCAATCACGGTAGCACCGGTCAGTACAGCGATATCTTCCAGCATGGCTTTACGACGGTCGCCGAAGCCCGGTGCCTTAACGGCACAGACTTTAACGATGCCGCGGATAGAGTTAACTACCAGGGTAGCCAGAGCTTCACCTTCGATGTCTTCAGCGATGATCAATAGCGGGTTACCTGACTTGGCAACATTCTCAAGTACCGGGAGCAGGTCACGTACATTGCTGATTTTCTTGTCATGCAACAATATGTAAGGGTTTTCCAACTCTACGCTCATGGTCGCCTGGTCATTGATGAAGTAGGGTGACAGGTAACCACGATCAAACTGCATACCTTCAACCACGTCCAGCTCATTCTTCAGACCGGTCGCATCCTCAACAGTGATAACGCCTTCTTTGCCAACTTTGTTCATGGCTTCAGCGATCAACTCACCGATTTCGGTATCAGAGTTGGCGGAAATTGAGCCAACCTGTGCAATCGCGTTGTTGTCGGTGCAGGGTGTAGACATTTCGTGGAGCTTATCAACAGCACTTGAAACGGCTTTATCCAAACCACGCTTCAAATCCATCGGGTTCATGCCTGCCGCAACAGCTTTCATACCTTCGCGCAACATGGCTTGCGCCAATACAGTTGCGGTCGTGGTACCGTCGCCAGCGACATCAGAAGTCTTGGAAGCAACTTCCTTGACCATCTGTGCACCCATGTTCTCAAAATTGTTTTCCAGCTCGATTTCTTTAGCCACGGAAACACCATCTTTGGTGACGGTAGGAGAGCCGAAGCTCTTATCCAGCACCACGTTGCGACCCTTGGGTCCCAGCGTTACCTTGACCGCATCGGCCAGAACGTTAACACCACGCAGCATCTTGCCACGGGCATCTTCGCCAAAACGTACGTCTTTAGCACTCATTGTCTAATCCTCAATTCATTCAATACTTAAAATGGGTTATCAGGCTTCAATAACCGCCATGATGTCTTCTTCGCGCATAACGAGCAGTTCTTCGCCATCCACTTTCACTTCGGTTCCCGAATACTTGCCGAACAGGATGGTGTCACCAACGCTGATATCAAGCGCACGTTTTTCACCGTTATCGAGAATTTTGCCATTGCCTACCGCAAGTACTTCACCGCGGACAGGTTTTTCAGTTGCTGAGTCAGGAATGACGATGCCGCCAGCGGACATACGTTCTTCTTCCATTCGTTTCACAATCACTCGATCGTGTAAAGGACGAAGGTTCATTTGAGGTTCTCCCAAAATATTAATCAAAAATTGAACATTAAACCTTAACGGCTTCACCGTTCAGGTCTGTTATGTGCCTGTGAAAGCCTCGATGAGGTATTCCGCAGCCTGCATGCAGAGTTGGGGATATGCTGTCTACATTTCAAGAGCATCTGGATTTGTTTTTTTTGAGACACTCGGAATGAGGGGTCAACAACAGGCTCAAGGGCGCTGAAACCGTGGCTATTCCTGCGCCTCTGCACAACTTATACAAAGGGTGGCAACGGGGTCTGCTTCCAGGCGTTTTGGGTTGATTAACTCACCGCATTCAAAACAGTTCCCGTAGCTACCTGTTCCTATACGCTCAAGCGCAGCATCAATCCCGATGATCTGCTGGCGCCGCCGCCTGCCGGTTTCTACTGACATGGCTTGTGCCTGCAGGGCATCCATACGCGATAGCCGTCCAACCCGGGTCTGGTCCAGTTCAACCACCTGTTCAGCCTGCTGACCGGTTTCGCCAGCCTCCAGCGACCCGGTTTTAAGATTAATTAATAGTAACTTAAAGCGTTGCAGGTCGCTTTCTGACAAGGCCATGGCCCATTCTCCCGGAATAAAAGTGCCTTTCAATTTAAGTTTCTTTCACTAATTTTATCAAACACTGTAACCATTTCATGCTGGCTGCGTTTATTCTCATGAGATGAGCAAACAATACCGTCAATGGGTGAAGGAATATCAGGACCAGGCCTGGACGGTTGCGCGTTATATTTTAAAAGACGAGCAGGAGGCGGAAGATGCCACCCAGGAAGCGTTTGTGAAGCTTTGGAATAAACAGGATCAAATTGATCCCGAACGTATCAGGCCCTGGCTGATGAAAGTAACCCGCAATGGTTGTTTAGACCGACTTAGGCGAAGGCGGGTCAACGTGGAATTTGACGAGAGTTATATGGCCGGGGAAGAAGTCAGCGGACCCATGCAGGGAGCCGCAGCGACCGAAACCGGAGTCTGGCTGAAGCGGGCAATAGCAGGTTTGAAAGAGCCTTACCGCTCACTGGTTGTTTTACGGGATGTAAACCAACACAGCTACGAAGAAGTAGCCGGAATGCTGGAATTAAATTTGGCGCAGGTTAAAACCTACCTGCACCGTGCAAGAAAGCAGTTGCGGGAGCAACTGGCCGAGGTAAGACCATGAATGAATATGATGAAAAATGGGAAGATCGAATCAATGCGCTGCTTGATGGTGAGCTGAGTGCAGAAGATGCCGACCTGCTAAAGGCTGAAGCTACGGATAATCGCCAGCTAGCGCGGGCCATTGTCGAGGCGTATCAACTCCAGCTGGCAATGGATGAGATAAAGGTGGAACGAGCGCCGGACAGTCTCAGAAAACGTCTGAAGGCAGTACCACGACAGCACCGGCGCACACCGGTGATCAGCTTCCTACAGCCCCGCTGGGCGATGGCACTGGCAGCCGTTCCATTAGTGATTATCGCTGTCAGCATGATGCGTCCCGAAACACCTTCAGCAAGCGAAATCGCCCAGGCCCGCCAGGATATGGCCATCGCATTCGCCTACCTTGACAAAGCCGGTGTCATTACCGGGCGCGAAATTGAATCAGTAGTTGGTCACACGATGGCAAACGCAGTGACCGGGTCGGTCAACAAAGCCATCCAATCACAGAATTTAAACTCTAAGGAGAAAGAAGCATGAAACGGTTATTTATGAACAAGTTTGTTATAGGACTTTGTTGCGCATTGCTGGCACTGCCGGCCATGGCGCAGGAAGATGAACTCAAAGACCTTGACGGTTACGTTGACTTTGGTGATCTGTCGGCCACATATGGTGAGCCTAAAATCACCATCAACCTGGGTGGAACAATGCTCAACTTTGTTGGCATGATGAGCTCATCGGAAAGCCCCGAAACCTCGGAGATGATCTCGAAGCTCAAAGGTATCCGGGTACAGATCTACTCCCTGGATGCGGACACCGATGCCGCCCGGGATCAGTTTGGCAAGACCAAGAGCAGTCTTAAATCCTCCGGTTGGGAGCCAATTGTGCAGGTCAATGAAGATGATGAGCAGGTCCTGGTTTACATGAAAACGTCTGAAGGAAACATGGAAGGCATGACTGTGATGGTAGTTGATGAAGAAGAAGCGGTATTCGTCAATGTCATCGGACAGCTCAACCCCGCAGAACTGGGTAGAGTGATGGATAGTTTTGATGTCGATGTTGACCTGGATCTGGACTGAGTTGATGAGGTCCACAAAAAACTACCATGCTGTCGCAATGGTGCTGTTACTGACGGTCATCGCATTGACGCTCTCTGCCTGCGGAATTACAGCACCGCGCAGCAACGATGGATATGCCAATCTTGATTCACCTGGCATAAGCGATACCAACCGTACGATGTCATTGTCACTGGGCCCGACGACATTACGGTTTGCTGCCCGCTTTCTGGATGATGAACCGGAAACCAAGGCCTTGCTAAAAAGCCTCGACGGCGTACGAATCCGTATTTACGAGGTGCATGGTGATACAGATCGCATTTCACAGAGGTTTGATCGCATGGGTAACAAACTCAGTAACGACGGTTGGCAACCGGTCATGCTGGTACGTGAAGAAGGTGAATTGGTGCAGATGTATTCCAAATCTTCCTCCAGAGGGATGCACGGTTTGACCATTGTTTCGGCTGATGATGAAGAAGTGGTGGTCGTCAATGTGATGGGTGATATACAGCCTGAGCATTTTGGGGATGTAATGGTAGCGCTTGATGTCGATGATGCGCCTGAAGTGCAGATTGCTGCTGCAAACTGAATAACATTTAAAAAAAACTGCTAGTTATAGAGCACCGTCATCCCCTTGAAAGCGGGGACCTCAGCAAGCATCCGAAAAGCTGGGGAAGGAAACACTATTAAGTTCACGCTAACCTTCACGAGGCCCCCGCTTTCAGGGGGATGACGGTGCCCATAGTTAGGTTCGAAGGGATTCTGAGACAATTACAGGGTTTGCTTGTTATCATTGGGTTGATTCAACAACCGGATTAACTTAATGAGGCTTTTGCTATGTTTACTGATGTTGTCTTCCTGCGTGGCCTGTGCTGCAGGTGACCCCAGCGTTGAACTGGGTGGCAAAACCTTCAAGGTTGAAATTGCAGACACACAACAGAAGCAAAGCCTGGGACTTATGTTCAGGGATAGTATGCCGCCTGAACAGGGTATGTTATTTATTTTCCCTAATGAGGCTCCACGCAGTTTCTGGATGAAGAACACCCGTATTCCACTGGATATTATGTATTTTGACAAGGACCTGAAAATGGTCAGTATCTCCGCAGATACCCCGCCATGCAAAGTGAGTCGCTGTCCTTCTTATCCGAGCACCGGGCCGGCCATGTATGTGCTGGAGCTTAATGCCGGTCTTGCCTCAGAATTGGGTGTCGGACCTGGGGATCAACTTACCATCAACCTGGACTGAGTAAGATTCGCAGTTGGTTGGCGTTGAAACCTGGACGAGCCAGATGTGTGGAGAAATTCCAGCAGTGAAATCAAGCACACTCATTGTTCAGCTAACCGACTGTCACCTTCCGGCAGACCGGAAACAGACATATCGCGGAATTTACCCACACGAAAATCTGAACAGGCTGATTGACAGGATTAAGGCGATGCAGCCTGATCTGTTGCTGGCCACGGGGGATCTCAGCGAAGATGGAAGCAGGGCATCATACCTGGCCTTGCAGCGTTATCTAAAACCACTTGGTACGCCGGTTCTCGCATTGCCCGGAAACCACGATGATCCCGATCTGGTTGCGGAGATTTTTCCCGGAAGTCCTGTAGACACCATTGAGGTCTCAGAACATGGTCCATGGCAGATTGTTCGCCTGAATTCCTGCATGCCGGGGAAACCGGAAGGACGCCTCAGTGAACAGACGTTAACCGACCTGAAATGTTTTTTTGAGAGTAATCAGCAACGGCCGCTACTCATCGCCTTGCATCATCAACCCGTCAATATTGGCAGCCCCTGGATTGATAAATACCGCTTGCTGAATCCCGAGAATTTTTTGCAACTAATAGATCAACAGGAAAATGTTAAAGCAGTAGTCTGGGGGCACGTACACCAGGTATTCGAGGCGAACAGAAACGGTATTGCCATGCTGGGTAGCCCGTCAAGCGCAATCAATGGTCTGACAGCAGCACAGAAATTTACACCTGATGCAAGTGGCCCGGGATTCAGGTGGCTGCAGTTAAAAGTCGATGGTACAACGCTAACCGGCGTATAAGGTCGGGGTATTTTCTTTTTGGTGCGATGTTAAAAAGGTGGTTTCAGACCTCAGTCGGACTCAGGCATTAACAACCACAGAATGATGTAAACGAGAATGCCTGGGAAGGCCGCTGATAGAATAGAGGCCAGAACATATACGACCCGCGTACCCGTCACTGACCAGCCAAAATGCCGAGCAAGACCGGCGCATACCCCGCCAATCATTCCATTACGCTTGTCTCTTGTAATTCCGGAGCTCATATTTATACCTTGTTCTCAGGATCAGCCCCTGTCAGAGCTCAATCATTTCGAAATCTTCTTTGCCCGCACTACAGTCCGGGCAAACCCAAAATTCCGGTATATCTTCCCAGCGTGTACCGGGTGCCAGGCCCTCTTCGGGGCAGCCTTTTTCCTCTTCGTATACCCAACCACAGATAATACACATCCAGACTTTATAGCCTTTATCCGACATGTTTGTAATCCTGCAATGACAAAAACGCTAGTTTGCCACGCAAAGGCGCGCGCTTAAACCTTTTGCGGGTTAAAATGACGTTTTTTCAGACTGAGAACATCCAAAATGACAAACAGCCACGAATTAATCCAACGGGCACGAGTACATATTCCAGGTGGGGTGAATTCCCCGGTTCGAGCTTTTAACGGCGTTGGCGGTGACCCGGTATTTTTCGATCATGCATCGGGTGCGTGTTTATATGACGTTACCGGACGTTCCTATATCGATTATGTTGGCTCATGGGGGCCGATGATTGCTGGCCACTCCAATCCGGCCATCATCGCGGCGGTGCAGGAAGCAGTCAATAAGGGTTTGAGTTTTGGAGCACCATCGGCTGCCGAAGTCACCATGGCTGAAAGATTGTGTGAACTGATAGATGGTATGGACATGGTACGGATGGTCAACTCCGGCACCGAGGCAACCATGAGTGCCATACGCGTGGCTCGCGCGGCAACCGGTCGTGACCGCATTCTGAAATTCGAGGGTTGTTATCACGGTCATGCCGATGCATTCCTGGTCAAGGCAGGTAGTGGTGCGCTGACCCTGGGTGTGCCGAATTCTCCCGGTGTTCCTTCGGCCTGCGCTGATCTGACACTGACCGTACCATTTAACGATCTGGATGCAGTACGTAGCTGTTTTGACAAGCAGGGTGATGAGATTGCCTGCCTGATTGTCGAACCTGTGGCCGGTAATATGAACTGTATTCCACCGGTAGAAGGTTATTTGCAGGGACTTCGTGACCTTTGCGATCAATACGGTGTTGTATTGATTTTTGATGAAGTCATGACCGGATTCCGTGTGGCGCTTGGCGGTGCCCAGGCCCATTACGGTATTACGCCGGATCTTTCGACCTTTGGTAAGGTTATCGGAGGTGGTATGCCTGTCGGAGCGTTCGGTGGTAAACGCGAACTCATGGAGTTGGTCGCGCCATCCGGACCGGTATACCAGGCAGGTACCTTGTCAGGCAACCCGGTAGCCATGGCAGCGGGTCTGGCGACACTGGATCAGATCACGGGGCCGGGTTTCTACGAGGCACTTTCTGATAAGACCCGGATGCTGACGGAAGGAATTCAAACTGAGGCGGATTTCTTTGACATACCGTTTACGACCACCCGCGTCGGGGGTATGTTTGGGCTGTACTTCAGCAAAGTGAAGGAAATTGTCAATTTTGAACAATCAGGCGCGGTAGATGTAGAACTGTTTAAACGTTTTTTCCACGCCATGCTTGACGGTGGAGTCTACCTGGCGCCGTCTGCCTATGAGGCGGGCTTTGTTTCCTCAGCGCATACAGAGGAACATATTTCAGCGACGATCGATGCGGCAAGAGAAGCACTACGTGCGTGTGCTAGTTAGTTGCTGAGTGCTGGTCCGATGGTTTGCGCCGGGCACCCAGGCGGAAAAAAGGCCGCTCGAACAGGTAATAGCTGACTGTCGATACCAGTACGACCAGCAAGAAAGAAACCAGGAACTTTGGAAAGCCTTGTATATCCGTATAGGCTTCTCCAAAAACAACATCGGCTTGCTGCAGAACCACGAAATGCCAAAGATACAGGCTGTAGCTGATCAGGCCAAGAAAGTAGACCACCGGGTTTGCAAAAAACCATCTGCCAATTCTGCTTCCCCGGTACAGGCTGAAGACCATCAGTGACAACGGCAGGCCAAGTGCCAGCGGCGCTATCACCATACTCCAGTGACCGGACCAGTAGCTATCGCCGTTTGGAAGCACGATTTTCCACAGCCATAAAACAGCCAGTGTGGTTCCAATAAGAAACAAGCTGTCCATCAACCAGACATTGGGTTGCCCGGGGGATCGTAAGTCGAGCCACTGGACCAAAATAGCTGCAGACGCACCCAGCAAAAACTCGGGCAAGAAACCGGGCAAGTGTGAGGCGGCAAGAAAAACAGCCCCTTCTGGTGCTGCTGCGAAGTGATCTGCAGACCAGAGGCGGTAGAACACACTCAAAATAACACCGCTAAGAAGAAGAATCATCCATTTGCCAGGGCGCATGAACGATGCGATAAGGGGCAGTATCAAATAAAATGATAATTCAACTGGCAGGGTCCACCATAAGCCCACCACTGGCCGGACAGGATCCCAACCAATATTGAAAAACATCAACATGTGCGCAATTAACGTGACCCCGTTTAAAGGCTGCCAGGTGACGAACCACGCTCCAAATATCAGAATGATGGCCAATTGAGCATAGTAAGCCGGAAATACCCGCAAAAGGCGTCTTTTATAGTACTGCGCGAGAGGCGGGTGCACAGAACGGGTCAGTGTGGCACGCGCAAAGGGAAGTGATAGCAGAAATCCACTCAACACAAAGAACAGATCAACACCGGCAAAACCAAACCCCAGAGGAAATTGCAGAATGTTGCCAATTACCGGAACAGACAGGTCAAGCCGGATTCCCGGGTTGAAAAAACCATAATGGAACACGAATACGAAAAGGGCAGCTATACCCCGTAAACCGGTCAGCGAGGCAACATAATGACGGCTCTGGCTTGTGGGGTTGCTCAATCTAGAAATAGATCTTTCATGAGTGGCTGGCCGGCTTTTACCGCATAGGGGTCAAAGTCCTTAACACCTTCAGATCGCAACACGTCCTCGTCCAGAAAAAAGTTACCGCTGGTGGATTTACTGTCACGGCAAAGTATTGCATGGGCCGCATCTGCCATGATCTCAACGCTGCGGCAATTATCCGCATTGACCAAACCACCCAGCATATTGATGGCCGCGGTATCGATTACCGTGCGCGGCCACAGCGCATTAACGCCAACGCCCCGTGAGCGAAACTCTGCAGCCATACCAAGGACACACATACTCATACCATATTTTGAAATCGTATACGCCAGGTAATCCTTGAACCATGAAGGATCAAGATTCAATGGAGGTGACAGGTTGAGAATATGGGGGTTATCCGACTTCAGCAGATGGGGTAAACAGGCTCTTGAACAGGCATAGGTGCCGCGCACATTGACGGAGTGCATCAGGTCAAATTTTGACATTGATAAATCAAGTGTGTTTTGCAGCGTGATGGCGCTGGCATTATTGATGAGGACATCCAGGCCTTTAAAATGATCAACGGCCTTGCTGACAGCATCTAGAACGGCTTCATCATCGCGAACATCAAGCTTGATCGGGAGGGCGCGGCCACCGGCTTGCTCAATTTCTTCAGCGGCGGAAAAAATTGTGCCCGGCAGGGAAGCATGAGGCTTGTCTGATTTGGCAGCAATGATAATATTGGCACCGTCACGCGCTGCACGCAGTGCAATGGCTTTTCCGATCCCGCGGGATCCCCCGGTGATAAAAATTGTTTTGTTTTTAAGTGTTTTCATTTACGGGCTCTGCATCAGGCATTAAGCAGTTCAATCCCGTATTATAGCTGTGAATTGTGCGCAAAGAAGGGCGAACTGAACCCAAGTGGAAACCGATTGGACACAGGACCTGTTGAACTGGATGTCTGCCAACCCGGGTTGGGCAGGGTTTTGGGTGTTTGTCATGTCCTTTGTCGAGTCACTGGCGTTTGTTGGCATCCTGATTCCCGGCATAGTAATCCTGTTTGGTCTGGGGGCGCTGATCAGTTTCGGAGCCCTGGAATTGCTGCCCATCTGGCTATGGGGATCAGTAGGAGCATTTGCCGGAGACCTGGTCAGCTATGCCATCGGTAGGCGATACAGGGAGCATCTGGCTGAGATGTGGCCATTTTCCCGGTTTCCAAAAGTGCTTGAAAGAGGGCGTGAGTATTTCAATGTACATGGTCCGAAAAGTGTTGTTATAGGCCGCTTTATCGGTCCTCTTCGGCCCGTGATTCCGGTGACTGCGGGCATGATGGGGTTGGCCCCACGTCGCTTCTTCATGGTCGATGTTCCAGCTTGCATTGTCTGGACACCCAGTTACCTGGTTCCCGGAATGCTGTTTGGTGCTTCACTCGAGGTTGCATCTGAGTATGCCGGCCGGTTGTCGCTGGTCCTGATCATTGGTGCGGTAGTTCTCTGGTTAACCTGGTGGGTTATCTGGACGGCTTATGGGTACTTGGCGGGTCATTCAGCACGCTGGATGCGGCATGTGATCCGGTGGATGCGCCGGCATCCGGTGTTCAGGCGTATAGCCGGACCGCTACTGGATTCGACCCAGCCGGAAGTGTTATCTGTCACCATGATGGGTTTACTATTGGTGTTGATTTTCTGGGGAATGGTGATGTTGCTATTTCTCTCACCATTTTCTGCATCTCCGCAATCAATAGACCAGTCAGTCCAGGCATATGCGCTAACCCTGAGAAACCACATTGCCGATACCGTGATGGTTGCTCTGACACAGATGTCCCGTCTATGGGTGCTCATTCCAACCTCAATGGCGGTCTTGTTGTGGTTGATTGGTGCCGGACGTCAAAAGGCGGCATTGCACTGGCTGGTTGCGATGGGTGGGGGGATGATTTTACAGATACTGCTCGGCTGGTCACTTCGTTCCACACCGTTATTGAGCGAAACAGGGTTTAACGCCCTGTATGATCCAAGTGAGGCATTAACTCTGGTGACGGTTGTGCTGGGGTACTTCGCCGTTATGGTTGCAAGAGAACTTAGGCGGCGAAAACGAAAATGGCCATACGTAATTGTCGGCTTGCTGCTTTCCTTGCTGGTTCTGGCCCGGTTATACCTTGGGTTGGACTGGCTCAGTGGAGCCTTAATGGGTGTGGCATTGGGTATGGCATGGACATTTGTGGTTGGTATTGCCTATCGTCAACGCGCCATGCGATCTTTCAACGGCATTGCAGCCTGTCTTATATTTTTTGGAATGCTGACTGCCACCTTTACCTGGCAGGTTGGACAGAATCTTGAAGGGGACCTTGCGGCATTAAAGCTTCCCTTACCGCAAAGTGAAATAACTGCCCGGGGTTGGTGGGAAAACGAATGGCAGGCACTACCGCGTGAGCGTACACCGTTGCCAAATGTTGCCGCTCGCGAGTTTAAT
This sequence comes from Lysobacterales bacterium, assembly GCA_029859505.1. Classification (GTDB taxonomy): domain Bacteria; phylum Pseudomonadota; class Gammaproteobacteria; order Xanthomonadales; family SZUA-36; genus SZUA-36. The sequence continues at coordinate 38,836 of JAOUCZ010000003.1, forward strand.
TTTCATTTTGCGGGAGATGCGACAAACTTTGCGCGGGTACTGGCGGTTCACGGGTGGCAGGAAGCAGGGCCGGCCAACTGGCGCTGGACCCTGTTATCTTTGAACCCGGATCCCACGGAGTCAACTTTGCCGCCACTGAAGCGGGATTATCTCGGTCATGCCGATATCTTATTGTTACACCGTTTGGGTGGTGACCCGTTAAAACAGGAGACTATCCGTATTTGGGATTCCGGCTTCAGGCTGACACCAGGTGGCCAGACGATCTACCTTGGCCAGATTAACGATGAGGTACTGATCCAGAGAGCAAAGATTTTCAGTTACTGGCGTGCCGTACGTGCTCCAGATGCAAGGCTGGAGCAATTGAAAAAGGAGACCGTAGGTTTGCAAACCAGGAAAGTTGAGGACGGGCTTCTTTTGATCAGGGAACCTCAGGTATCAGCCGGCTCCTGAAAACGGGGTAAGACCTCAAGCAATATTTGCAAGCGTTCCAGTGGGTCACCGATTTGTAGCAATACCTGTTTTTCATCATTTGCCAATGGCAGCAATTCGGCCAGGCGAAAAGCAACCCAGTTAGCATCCTGTAAATACTGTGGTTGAAAAGACGGATAATTATTTCCCAATTGCTCCATGAAGCGACCGACAATCATGGACAATACAGAAAACTCATCCGGCAGGTCTACCGGGCCAGGTTCATCCAGCGTTTGAACCTCAGCCATCAATAAACCGTTGTCACGCATGCGGGTGTTTTGAATTATGAATTTTTGCCTACCGTGGGCGGAAATACCTAAAAGACCGTCCTCAAGGGTTGAAAAATCGCAAATTTCCGCCGTTGTACCCACTCTCATATGGTTGGCCGGGCGGTTCGGGTCCTCTGGATTATTAATCAGGCAAACACCAAAGCAAGAAGCCTTGAGGCTGCACTCGCGCACCATGTCGATATAGCGCTGTTCAAATATTCTAAGATTCAAATAACCGTCTGGAAACAGAACGGTGTGCAATGGGAAGAGGGGGATATCGGTATGGGTCACGTGGGTTCTAAGAATTCTGCCAGTCGACGGGGGGCTGCTTCGAAACCACCGTTGCTCATAAATACAATGTGATCACCCGGATTCAGGTGGTTCTTTATCTGTTGCAGCATCTCATCCACCCGGGTCACACTCTTAAAACGTCCATCCAGCGGGGCCAGTGCAACATTCGGATCCCAGTCAATATCCTCACCGGTCTTGAGCCAAACGTGGTCGGCGGCCATTAATGCAGGACCCAGTTCATTCGCATGGACACCGGCACGCATGGTGTTGCTGCGCGGCTCAAGTGCGACCAGGATGCGGGCATTACCAACCTTGCGCCGCAGACCCTCCAGAGTCAGTCGAATAGCGGTGGGGTGATGGGCAAAATCATCATATACACTGTAGTCCTGAGACCGTGTTATCACCTCCAGGCGACGCTTCACACCGAGGAATAATGACAGCGCTTCGATGGCTTTTGTAGCCGGTATACCCGCAGCTGCAGCCGCAGCAATAGCAGTACAGGCATTCATGGCGTTGTGGCGGCCGCATTGGTTCCATTTCAGTGTGCCAATGACCTTTTGTTGAAAGCGGAAGCGCAATTCACTGGCATCGGCTTTCATCAACTCAACCTGCCAATCATATTTATCGTCGAAAGAGAATCTCTGTAGATTGCTCCAGCATCCCCTGCTGATTACCCTTTCTAGATTTACATCTGCGCCATTACTGATGATGGTGCCGTTACCCGGAATGGTGCGCATCAGGTGGTGGAATTGTGTCTCTATCGCAGCAAGATCCGGAAATATATCTGCATGATCGTATTCCAGGTTGTTCAGAATGGCGATCTGCGGACGGTAGTGGACAAACTTGGAGCGTTTGTCGAAAAAAGCAGTGTCGTATTCATCTGCTTCCACCACAAAATAATCCGAACCCTCTCGCGCCGAAACATCAAAATTCTTCGGTACTCCACCGATCAGGAAACCGGGGTTGTGTCCAGCAAACTCCAGTATCCACGCTAACATGCTGGACGTGGTGGTTTTACCATGTGTTCCGGCAACCGCTATGACTTTGCGGCCGCGCAGGTAGTTTTCACCCAGCCAGCGCGGCCCGGAAGTATAGTTTAGTCTTTGGTTCAAGACGTACTCAACGGCAGGGTTTCCGCGACTCAGGGCATTGCCGACAATGACCAGGTCCGGTTTATCGTGCATGGGTTCTTCGCTATAACCTTCGTGCAGTTTGATGCCTTCATTTTCCAGCAGGTTGCTCATCGGCGGGTAGGTATGCTGGTCGGCACCGGTAACATCATGACCCGCTCGGCTGGCAAGCATGGCTACGCCACCCATAAACGTACCACAGGCTCCAAGAATATGAATTTTCATTTCATTCCAAGTTTTAATTCGTATAAATAATTGTTGCGTCAGGAGCTTCCAAGTAAAAACACCATTTCAATCAACACATAACTGGCTGCAAGCACAAGAACGGTAATCAGCATTCCTATCGCATATGGAACGGATAAAGCATGGCGATAAATATGTGCATCAACGAAAAGGCTCCAGATAAATACAGCGAACCATACGGTAGCCAGAATCGGTTGACTAACCGTCGGATCCGATACCGACAGCAAAGCCCCGGTAATTAAATTAAAAATGATACCTATGGCGGTCAGAGCACTCAACGTTTGCACAAAACGTTCCAGGTGCTTTCGCCAGAATAACAAACCAGCCAGAACAACAACCTGCAGGGAAACGATCAGAAGGCTCTTGGCAGCAAGGTTTTCATCTTCAAACTGTTGGCCGGTGATCAGGTTCTGCAACAGGTATGCCGCAAGCAGGAAAACCATCAACCCCCACGAAGTGGACATGTTTTGTGGTCCGCCTCGCAAGCGCAACATCTGCGCCAGGTTTATCAGCAACTCATTCATATAAAGAGTTGCTGCTTTTTACTTTTAGCTGCGATAGGAGATGACCAGCCCGTCACTTCAGGAGGATGCTTCGCCGAGGTTTAATATACTGAGGATTCGCTGGAAGATTTCTTCGATACTGCCATCACCCAGAACCTTGGTCAGCAGACCCCGTTCCGCATAATAGTCCGCCACCGGTGCAGTTTGATTCGCATATACCCGCAGGCGGTTTCGCACGGTTTCCTCGGTATCATCGGAGCGACCTTCTTCTTGCGCACGCTTGGCGATACGCCTGAGTATATGGTGCGGCTCGATATCCACAAGAATGGCCTCGTCCACGGGTTGATCCAGACGCTCCAGAAGGATAGTCAGTGATTCGGCCTGTGCCAGGTTGCGCGGATAACCATCCAGGATAAAACCATTGCGTACATCGTCGTTACCCAGTCGTTCCTCGAGCATGCCAGCGATGACATCATCAGGCACCAACTCTCCTTTGTCGGATAGCGCCTTGGCTTGCAAGCCAAGCTCAGTACCTCTTTTAGCCGCATCACGCAGGAGTGCACCAGTGGAAATATGTGGTATACCCAGTTGCTTGACCAGCAAAGTTGCCTGGGTTCCTTTACCCGATCCGGGCGGCCCTAATAATACAATTCGCATTGGACGGTTCCAGTCCTTTAAAATAGGCGCTAACGCTAACCGCTCATACCAAGCAAGTCAATGAAGATTGAAGGGATTTAGGAAAATTATGACCAAGAAGAATTTACTTTATGCTCAATCCGGTGGAGTAACGCCGGTGATTAACGCAACAGCCTGTGGTTTGATCGAAGAAGCGCGCCAGAACAAGGATCAACTCGGTAAGGTTTATGCCGGAAAAAACGGGATCATTGGAATCCTCAACGAGGAGCTCATTGATACCAGCAAAGAAAGTAAATCAAGTATCGCAGCCTTGCGTCATACCCCGGGTGGCGGGTTTGGTTCATGTCGCTTCAAACTGAAGGGTATTGATGAGAGTCGCGCACAATATGAACGGTTGATTGAAGTGTTCAAGGCACACAACATTGGATACTTTTTTTACAATGGTGGTGGTGATTCAGCAGATACGGCCTACAAAGTTTCACAGATTGGCAAAAAGATGGGTTTTCCTGTGCAGTGCATCGGTGTTCCCAAAACCATTGATAATGATCTTCCTTTTACGGATGTTTGCCCCGGTTTTGGTTCGGTCGCCAAGTATGTAGCGGTTTCAATCATGGAAGCCAGTCTGGATATCGAATCCATGGCCTCCAGTTCCACCAAGGTATTTGTGCTTGAGGTGATGGGTCGTCATGCAGGCTGGATAGCTGCGGCAGGCGGACTAGCACAGCAGGAAAGAGGTGATCCGCCACACATTATCCTGTTTCCTGAGTTACCACTGGATGAGGAAGCACTACTGAAAAAAGTGGATAAAGCTGTTAAGACTCACGGTTACTGTTCCATAGTGGTTTCCGAAGGCGTGCGTGACCAGGAAGGCCGGTTCCTGGCTGATTCTGGCGTTCGAGATGCGTTTGGTCATGCCCAATTGGGTGGTGTCGCCCCGGTGATTGCCAGCAAGATCACCAATGCACTGGGTTACAAGAATCACTGGGCTGTATCCGATTACCTGCAACGCTCGGCACGTCACATCGCTTCTAAAACTGACGTGGATCAGGCCTATGCGATGGGTAAAGCGGCCGTCGATCTGGCGCTGGAGGGTAAATCCGGCGTGATGCCAATTGTGGTCAGAACCTCGGACAAACCTTATCGTTGGAAAGTTGGTGAAGCAGACTTGGCCAAGGTGGCAAATAAAGAGAAGATGATGCCTCGGAGCTTTATATCCAAAGACGGGTTTGGCATAACAGCGGCTGCCAGGCGGTATCTTGAGCCCCTGATACACGGGGAAGATTACCCGCCGTACGGTCGTGATGGCTTACCAAAATATGTTCGATTGAAAAACATACTGGTACCAAAGAAGCTGGAAAACTTTGATCTTTAAGGCAGGCAAAAAACAGCCAACCAACAAGGAGTCTTTTGTGAAAACTTTTATGCTGGTTGGCTGTATTGTCGCGCTTGCCATTTCTTCTGCGCAGGCCGCAGATGATTCTGAACTACAGCTTCAGAATCGTCTGCGTGCTCACATTGAATTTTTGGCTGATGATCTGATGCTGGGCCGCCAGCCCGGCAGTGATGGATATAACATCGCCGCCAATTATGTCAGCAGCCAGTTCCGGCAAATGGGCCTGCAACCTGCCGGCGATGACGGTAGTTATTTACAACAGGTGCCACTACGTCGGGCATATCTTGAGCCGGGTTCTGCCCAATTAGCCTTCATCAATGCGTCTGGAACCACTCCCCTGGGTTTTATTGATGAGTTCTACATGGGGCCAGCCCTTGGCAGTACCTCATCTGACGTCGAAGCGGGTCTGATATTTGTTGGCTATGGTATTGAGGCCGGCGAGCTTGAGCACAATGATTACTCGGGTTTGGATGTTGAAGGAAAAATTGTGGTCCTGTTTTCGGGTCAGCCACATGACTTTCCAAGTGAGGAGGGTGCACACTTCGCTTCCAGAACAGAAAAAACCGTGGCGGCTGTACGACATGGTGCTGTAGGGGTCTTGATGATACACACACCCAGGGCATCGCAACGATATGACTGGGACAGGGTTACCAGCGGGGTTGGGAGTCCTTCAATGGGCTGGCTGAATAAACAGGGTGAAGTTCACGGGGTGTTTGAACAAATTCAAGGGGGTGCGATGGTGCGGCACAGTGCAGCAGGGCCTCTTTTTGAGAATGCGCCTGTGAGCCTGGAGGCACTTTTGGTCAGCGATGATAATGGCGAGGCACTGACCACGTTCGATCTTGAGGGCAGTGTCCGCATGCGCCAGAAAAGTACCCACGAGACCATTTATAGTCCCAATGTGGTTGCCGTATTACCGGGTTCAGATCCGCTAATTGCTAATGAGTACGTGGTATACAGCGCCCACCTTGATCACATTGGAGAGCTACACTCAGAAGGCGATGAACAGAATAAGAAGGACCTGATCAACAATGGTGCGCTGGATAACGCATCGGGCGTCGCGGTGATGCTTGAAACTGCACAACTGTTTACAGAGCGTGAAACGCCAAGACGGTCCATCCTGTTTGTCGCAGTTACCGCCGAGGAGAAAGGGCTGGTTGGTTCTGAATACTTTGCCATGAACCCGACCGTTCCCCAGGATTCAATCGTCGCTGAAATCAATCTTGATATGCCGTTATTGCTTTATGAGTTCGCTGACGTGATTGCCTTTGGCGCCGAGCACTCCAGCATCGGTACTTCGGCCAAGGTGGCTGCACAGAGTTATGACACTGAACTGTCGCCGGATCCGTTCCCGGATCAGAACCTGTTTGTGCGAAGCGACCACTACAGTTTTGTAAAGCAGGGAATTCCGTCGGTGTACCTGGTAACCGGTGTGAGATCACTGGATGAAACTGTTGATACGCAGCCCATTTTTGAAGGCTTTCTAAAGGACCACTACCATAAGCCGAGCGATGATGTGAGTTTGCCGATTAACTACAAGGCTGCAGCAAAATTCACCCGGATTAATACCAAAATCGGGGAGTTGCTAGCCAATGACCCGAACCGGCCAACCTGGCACGAGGGTGATTTTTTTGGCAGGACATTCGCAAAATAAATCGCATAGCAACTAGGTGTAACAGACGGATTTTTGTCTGAAGAAAAATATGAAATCAACCCACAGAACTCCTCCCCGGAATTCTGCGCGATGTGTACCTGTGAGTGAGACAGTGTCCGGATTTATTTTCAATCGTAAAAAAGTTCCGAACCTCTTGAAAAATAATCGCTAATTGACCGGTTTTCCGGGGCAAAAACCAAGCCTGTTGTGATATAGTTCGCGCGATCAAAACAATCATTTCATTCTGGGAGAGAAATCATAATGTTTGGAATATCAATTACAGTCAGCACAGTGCTTTCCTTGCTGGGTTTGGCTATCGCTTTTTTCTACATGAAAAAGGTCACCAGCGTACCGTTGGATATGGGCCTGGATGAAAAAGATAGCAAGCGCCTTAAGTTCATTCACGGTGCAATTGCAGAAGGTGCAATGGCCTTTCTTAAGCAGGAATATAAATTCCTGACCATCTTCATGATTTCATTTGCCGCCATTATTGTGGTGCTTATTGATGATTCGCATACGCCGGATTACCGCGAGGGTATCTACACCGCCATTGCCTTCCTGTTTGGTGGGTTTATCTCAATATTGTCCGGTTACATTGGTATGAAAGTCGCCACGCAAGGTAATGCGCGAACGACAGTCTCTGCCAAGAAAGATATTTCACACGCATTCGATGTTGCCATCAATTCTGGCGCCGTGATGGGCTTTGCCCTGGTTGGCCTGGCGGTACTTGGACTGGTCATCATTTATGTTGTGATGAGTTGGTTAATGGCCGATCTTGGCACAGAGAACAATCATGTTCTGATGGAAGTGATCGCGGGCTTCGGTCTGGGCGGGTCAACCATCGCACTGTTTGCCCGTGTGGGTGGCGGTATTTTCACCAAGGCAGCCGATGTTGGTGCTGACCTGGTGGGTAAGGTTGAACAGGGCATACCGGAAGATGATCCAAGAAACCCAGCCGTAATCGCCGATAACGTAGGTGACAATGTAGGTGATGTTGCCGGTATGGGTGCTGATCTGTTTGGCTCTTGTGCAGAGAGTACATGTGCAGCGATGGTGATTTCTGCAGTAGCGTTTGCGGCAGATCCCAATGCCCTGTTGTACCCCATCCTGATTAGTGCAATTGGTATTCCCATCAGTTTTATCACCAAGCTCATGGTTGGTGTGAAAACCGAGGGTGATGTCGCACCCGCTTTAATGAAGTTACTGGTTATCTCCAGTGTCCTCATGGCAGTCGTGATGTACTTCGTTACCTTGAAGCTGATTCCGGCTACCTTTGAGCTGGGTGGTGAAACATACACCAACATGGGTGTTTACTGGTGCTTCTTCTCCGGCCTGGTAGCTGGTCTCGCAGTTGGCTTATTGACGGGGTATTACACCTCTGAAAAATACGGCCCTGTGCAGGAAGTAGCGAAGTCCTGTGAAACCGGTGTTGCAACCAACATCATTTACGGTCTGGCACTGGGCTACAAGAGCACGGTTCTGCCCTACCTGTGTATCGCAGTAAGTATTTTTGTTTCA
>JAOUCZ010000226.1 GCA_029859505.1 Lysobacterales bacterium
TCAAGCTGATCACGGACCTCGTGAGATATATCAACCCGGATTGCCTCCAGGTCTTCTTCATATTCGGAAGCAACAAATAGTATTGCGCAACTGACGGTTTGTGGATCTGGTGAAAGGGCTGACATCACTTCCAGCAGTTCCTTCAACAATAACAGATTGGTTCCGTTCGCCAGCTTACCCTCGTGCAGGCTGCCATATAGTTTCAGGCATTCATCAGCGCCGCCGCCAACCGAGTCGTGGTAAGCCTGCAGCCATGTTTTCAGGGCTTTATCTGTGCTAATTGTCATGATTGGGAAGTTCTTTGCTTGTACCTGTATTTTGAAGGCTATAAGCCGCCGCTACCAGTGCCGATTGACACGAGATCAAGTAATTTTTTGCCAGGCTTTTTGTAATCGTTGCACAGATACTTTTGAACGGGTGCCAAGCTGCTGTGCAAACACTGATACACGAAACTCCTCCATCAGCCAGCGATAATCATCGACGGTCTCATCGTACTCATGGCCCTGTTCCAACAAATCCAGATATTGATGCCAGAAAGGTGCAATCTCCTGCATCCTTGCGGCATCCCGGTGAGGGTCTTTCTCCACGCTCAGCATACGGATGGACATGGCCTCCAGGTAACGGGGGTAATGCTTCAACCTGTCCGCTGACAACTCCTGTAAAAAACCTTCGTAGATCATGTCATCAAGCTGGCTTCGCATATCGTTATACACATCCGGACGACGCTGATGGTAATTGTCATCCAATGTATTTGAGAGTTTGCTCCATATTTTCAGTGCCTTATTGAGATGACCAGATTGTTGACGGAACAGCAAGCCAAGTTCACCACGAACGTCCTCCAACAAGGCCTTAAAATCGCTTTCGTCACGGACATTGACTGGCCGGCTGCCGGCGGCCAGCGCCAGGGTGCTCTCCACCAGCCCATCTATCAGTGATTCGGGTGAACCCGCGGCGCTCCAGGCCATCAATGCTGCTGCACTTACACCATGATGTTTACGCAGATCACGCAACTTGCTGCCCAGTTGTATGGCCAGCAGTCGTACAACACCATGGTGATGTTCTATAGCCGCTTCTTCAGCCGTATCGAACATTCGCAGACCGACACTATCATCCTGATCAACGATGGCCGGCCAGGCTTTCGTACTTTGCCCGCTGCCGTCTTCTGTGAGCAGCGACACCGGCAGGTTCCCGAACACCCAGCTTGTCTCATTATCACGCTGTAGTTCGCTGCCAAGGCTTCTCATGAAGTGACGCTTGGCCTGTTGCCCGAATTGCTCTTGCAAACTGGCCAGGTCGCGGCTTACAGCAATACTTTTTTGATTTTCATCAATGACCACCACGCGGAAACGCAAATAATCCGGCAACAAGGACTCATCGAATGCATTGGATTCAATCTCAATACCTGTCATGGCTTTCAGTGCCCTGGCCAATGCAGGCAGCAACGGGGTCGGATACTCATCACGCAGACGTTCCAGTGCTGCATCAGCAAACTGTGGAACGGGTGTGAGTGCCCTGCGTTGCGGTTTGGGCAGATTTTTGATCAGCATGATGAGCTTGTCACGCAGCAATCCGGGCACCAGCCATTGCAACTGACCATCCACCAGTGTGTTGAGTCTTTCCAATGGCACCTCAAGACTTACACCATCGGCCGCGTCACCCGGCTTGAACTGGTAACTCAACGGTAGATTCTGCACCCCTATTTTAATTGTATCGGGATACAGTTCGCCGGGTGCATCACCGGCCTGATCACGCATCAAAACATCGTGGCCTATGTAGAGTTGCTGGCGACCTGATTTACCCAGTTGTTTGAGCCATTTTTCAAAACTGATACTGTCAAAGACATCCTCAGGAATACGCGCATCGAAAAACTCGAACAGGGCGGATTCGTCTGCCATCACGTCATGTTTTCTGCGCTTGTGTTCCAGTTCCTCAATTTCTTCCCGAACCTGTTGGTTGTTTTGCAAAAAACCGGCCCGTGTATTCAGTTCACCACGCACCAGCGCGCCGGTAATAAATATCTCGCGCGCTTCCTGCGGATTGATTCGACTGTAATTGACCCTGCGCTTTTCGACGATGACCAGGCCGAACAAAGCCACTTGTTCCCACGCCAGCACCCTGCCCTGCTTGCGCGACCAGTGGGGATCGAAATAGTGACGTTTCAGCAGGTGAGCGGCCTGTGCCTCTATCCATTCCGGTTTGATGATCGCATTAACGCGGGCAAATGTTTTACTGGTCTCCACGATTTCGGCAGCCATCAGCCACTGTGGCCGTCTGCCGAAAAGCCCGGACCCCGGAAATATGTGAAACGTCCTCGAACGCGGCCCCATGTACCCATTATCTTCCGGGTTTTTATTGCCCACATGACTTAACAGGCCAGCTAGCAACGCCTGGTGAATATGTTCTTCGCTACCCGGCTCTTTGTTAAAAGACAGTTTTTCTTCACGTGCCTGTTCATACAACTGGCGATTGAGGTCAAACCATTCATTTATCCGCGTCCAGTTCAGAAACTCCCGCTTGCACATTTTGCGAAACTGGCTCGAAGACTTCTCTTTACGTTGCTTCTTGAGGTATCGCCATAACTGCAAAAATGCCATGAAATCTGAACTATCACTCTCGAACCTTCCATGGGCTTCATCCGCTGCGGCACTGGCATCCATGGGGCGCTCCCTTGGATCCTGAATGCTTTGCGCCGAGGCCAGTACGATCAACTCATGCAAGCATGCCTTCTTTGAACCCTCAATCAGCATGCGGGCGAGACGCACATCCAGCGGCCAGCGCGCAAGCTGTCGACCCAGTTTTACAGGTTTGCGTGCTTCATCAATTGCACCAAGCTCGAATAACAAGTGATAGGCGTCATTGATCATTCTTGGTGCGGGCGGGTCCAGAAACGGGAAGTCTTCAACCGCTCCAAGATCCGTGGTTAACATCCGCAGAATAACCGAAGCGAGGGATGTCCGTAGTATCTCTGGTTCGGTGAACTCGGGCCTGAGATCAAAATCCTCTTCACTGTACAAACGGATACAGGTACCCGGGCCCAGACGGCCACATCGTCCTTTACGCTGATTAGCCGAGGCCTGTGAAATTGCCTCTATCGGCAATCGTTGAACACGACTCCGGTGTGAGTACCTGCTGATGCGGGCGAAGCCGGTATCAATCACAAAACGGATTCTGGGTACGGTCAGGGACGTTTCCGCCACGTTGGTACACAACACGATCCGGCGTGCCGTTCCCGGATGAAACACGCGACGCTGCTCGGCAACCGGTAACCTTGCATACAGAGGCAGTATTTCGGTGTTACGAAAATTTTGCCGCTCCAGAAAATCTTTGGCTTCCTGTATCTCCCGCTCACCTGAGAAAAACACCAGCATGTCACCACGGGCATCAATGCGGCTTAATCTATGCACAGCTTTGGTAATACCAGCATAAAGATCACGGCTTTTAGCCTGGTCTGCTATCTGGCCCTGTTCCTGGTCCTCATCGAGTGGATGGTATTCGATATCTACCGGGTAACTGCGTCCGGACACCTCGATAATGGGAGCATTATTGAAATGAGCTGCAAACTTTTCTGTATCAATCGTGGCTGACGTGATGATGATTCGCAGGTCAGGACGACGCTTGAGTAATTGTTTCAGGTAACCAAGTAGAAAATCGATATTCAGACTGCGCTCGTGAGCCTCGTCGATAATGATCGTGTCGTAGGCATTCAGATTACGGTCATGTGTGGTCTCGGCCAGCAGGATGCCATCGGTCATGAACTTGATGATGCCATTCTTGTTCAACTTTTCACGAAAACGTACCTGGTAACCCACCAGGCTGCCAAGCGGTACATTCAATTCTTCCGCGACCCTGTCGGCCATTGCATGTGCTGCAATCCGGCGTGGCTGGGTGCATCCGATCAGGCCGCGTATTCCGCGCCCGGCCTGCAGACACATCTTGGGGATCTGGGTGGTTTTACCTGAGCCGGTCTCACCGGAAATTACCACCACCTGGTGCTTTTCAATCGCTGCGACTATTTCCTCTCGGCGATCAACGATCGGCAGTATCGGATCATAGCTTGGCTCCGGCAGGCTCCGCTTTCTATCCTGGGATTTTTTCGCCGACATGGTGCATCGGTCAACCAGGGACTCCAACAGAGTATCGATGGATTTACCTGATCTCAGACGACTCCTCGCAGCCTTGATACGCTGCCGGCACCAGGCAGCGTCAATCTGCATAATGCCATTGAGCATACCTGCAATCTGATCAAGTAATTTTGCCGGTTTGATCGAGGGTTCCATGGCGGCGCATTATCCCAGTGCTTTGCTTTGCCTTCCAGCAATACACGACTAACCCGGATAATTCACCAAGGATCCGGAGTTTGCGGTGTAGCTGGCGAATTCGAAGTCAGATGCAGTGCAAAACCGGATAGGACAAACTGTAACCAATAGAAACAGCTAAAATGGCCTACATGGCTTTGAATAAACATAATATATGTCATTTTGTCGTCCGCCTTGGTGAAATATCCGGGCTAACGACAAGCAGTCAAAGCCTGCTTATAATCGCAGGCTGAATAAAAAACCACTACTGGAACCCCGAATGAGCGCAAATTTCCGCAGTGATAACGAGACACCCGTCGCAGACGCCATCATGGCAGCAATACTTGGGGCCAATCACGGCACCGCCTGGGCTTACGCCGACGACGATTGGTCGAAGAAACTTGACCAGGCTTTTTCAGATCTGTTTCGCACAGAAGCCACTGTGATACCCGTTTCGACAGGAACCGCAGCAAACTCGATTGCGCTGGCTACTGTCACACCGCCATGGGGAAGTGTTTTTTGCCATAGTGGTGCGCATATCTATGGTGATGAGTGCGGCGCCCCGGAGTTTTATGGAAATGGATTGAGACTGGTTCCGGTGAACGGCGAACATGGAAAGGTCAGGCCCGACGCCCTTAAGAAGGCTGTTCGTGCCAACGAGGGACATGGTGTTCATAGCTACAAACCCTCTGCGCTCAGCCTGACCCAGGCAACCGAAGGGGGAACTGTCTATTCCATAGACGAAGTACGTGCCTTGTGTGATTCCGCTCATGCAATTGGTATGAAAACGCATATGGACGGTGCCCGTTTTGGCAATGCCATCGCCAGCCTCCGTTGTCACCCGGCCGAAGTCACAGTAGAGGCTGGTATTGATATGCTGTCCTTTGGCGCGAGCAAGAACGGCTGTATGGCCGCAGAAGCACTTGTGATTTTCAACCAGCCACAATGGCGGGAAACTGCAGAACGGCTGAGAAAACGTTCCGGACATCTGTTGAGCAAGATGCGATATGTATCAGCCCAGTTGCTCGCCTATGTTGAGAATGACCTGTGGCTGGAAATGGCGAGGCATGCGAACGGACAGGCCGCGAAGTTTGCTGAAGCCATAGATAGTCACGCTGAGGCCAGTCTGGAATACCCTGTTGATGCAAATGAGGTATTTGTGAAGTGGACCAAAGAAGGGTTCGATCACCTCATGTCGCAGGATATCCAGTTTCAACTCTGGCCTGGGAGAGATGACCTTGCCCGTTTTGTTTTTGGGCATTCGACCAGTGATGAAGAAGTTGGGTTGTTGTTGGGTTCTTTGCATAACTGATAGGTTTCGAGGGTTCTTCGCTGGCTCGACTCATCGCACCGTTATACCCATCACAGTAAAACGCGTGGGTAACGGCCCAGGCCGCCCTCTCGACGGGTACCCCGTCTCACCTTGCAAGTTACCCACCCTGCTCCCCAACGGGGCAAACACTAAGGCATCTGCTCCTATTGATTTATTCGATGCTGAATTTAACAGAGTTGACTATCTTCTTAAGGGTTTCATGTCGAGTTGAATAAAGTTTCGTTTGGTCAGAGTCCTTTCCATATATGTTCATTGCTACAAGAAGCATGTACTCCTCATTGACTATCGTTGCGTACAATATTCCTTTGCGATGGCCACCAATTAAATTTACGCGCAACCACGGTTGATCATTGAAGATAACCTCCCCGACAATATCAAACTCTTTTGCGGCATCATCACGAGCCAAATAGACATTGTTCTTGATATATTCCAATGACAGGCCGGACTCAGGAACTAGTTTGGGTTCAATACGCTTTAAACTGGACGCAAACTTCGTGAGTAACAAACCACGATTCCGACCCCAACCCGGATCATAACTCGCAATGAAAAGCCTTTCGAATGATTCTGAGGAAGAGTTAATAAATTGGGGCTCAGACATTTCAGCTTCTGCCTCAGCAGGTGGAACCATCAATTGAATATCAATT
>JAOUCZ010000038.1 GCA_029859505.1 Lysobacterales bacterium
GGCGGCGACCTAAGCACCGAGAACCTCGAAAAACTGGGAATTTCCCTGCATGCCAATCATGCCATTTATGCGAAAGGTATATTTCCAGTGGCCCGGCTCGGCTTGAGCGATGCGCAGGCATTACGGGATGCAATCGCCCGGATCGAAGCAAAAATGGGTTACGAGTTACCCGAAATGAACCTCAATGGAACTGCTTACTGGCGTGTTGACGATGACGAAATGCCCGTTGCTGTGTATATCGCTATTCTTGACGGGCAATTGGCTGTCAGTGCATTTCCTATTAGCGCACAAGACAGCCTGTTAGCTGCTTTTCTTGGTCAGGAAATGCCTGCAGAAAGTATAGCCTCCAACAATGCCCTGGGCATCCTGAACAGTAAGAAGGGTTATACCAGCTACGGCTCCGGCATTATAGATATTCAGAAAATTGCAAATGAGTTCCTGAACCCCGACAGTAGCTCACGCAGCTTTTTGGGTCCGCAGATAAATGCCCAACTAGACTCTCTTGATCCTGTCTGCGTATCCGAGTACAAGTCAATTATCGCCAAGGCACCACGTATGACGACCGGGGTCACCAAGCTCACTGCCAATGAAGTAGCCATGCGCTATGACCTTGAAATTGAGAACTCACTGGCAGCCGGTCTTGCATCACTGGTATCTGATACGCCGCCGGCCAGCACGGGTGATTATCTTCTCTCCGCATCGTTGGCGGTTAAAGTAGGTAAATTAAGAACATTCATACTTGAAAAAGCTACCAATCTGGTCGCGACACCTTATCAGTGTGTGAATATGCAGCAAATGAACCTGCAGGCAGAGCAACTTATGACTCAACTCAACATTCCCATGCCCCCAATGATTAACAACCTGATGGGCATACGGGTCAGGGCAGATGATTTCGACCCCAGTAAAGAAATTACTCAAGGCAATGGTCTGTTGGCACTCCACGTTGACAAGCCTGAAATGTTTGTCGGCATGGCCACCATGATGGTCCCCGGGTTCGAGGACCTGGACTTACCCAATCAATCCGAGCCTATCAAGATTCCGCCAGAAGTACTGCATATGGAAGGTATTGATGTTTTCGCTCTAATGAGCGACAGCGCGATTGGCGCATCGATTGGTGAAAAAAATGTCAAGGATCTCGAGGGATTCCTGAATGCGAAATCCCAGAATAACGGCACTTTCCTCTCAATCTCGCATGACATGTCGAAACAGATGGATATCCAGACCGCCATGACTGAACAGTTCCAGGTCGATACAGATGAGCAACCGTCCACTGTTCACGACTTTTCTGAAGATATGAAAGCTGCATACAAAGACATTTTGGGCCACTCCCGTGTTGAAATGCGCCTGACAACTGATGGTTTGCACATAGACAACAGTATGACGTTTAAGTAAGCATTTTAAATGCCAACAGAAAGGGGCCGCACACGCGGCCCTTTTTTATTGCTGGTTTTCAATAACGGAAGTGCTTGATTTTTTCACCCTTGAGACCGATTTCTGTCATTGCTTCGATGCCGATCTGCAAATGCAGGTCCACCCAGTTTTCAGTCACTTTTTTATCCGATTCCTCTGTCTTAACACCTTCAGGGGTAACCGGCACATCTGATACAAGCAACAATGCGCCGTGTGCAATTGCGTTGGCATGTCCAACGATAAACAGGGTTGCGGTTTCCATATCGATTCCGATACAGGTCATATCGTGCAATTTTTTATGGAATGCCTCGTCATGCTCCCAGACCCGCCGGTTGGTCGTATAAATCACACCGGTCCTGTAATCAACACCGTGGTCCAGAATCTTGTCTGAAACAAACTTATGCAACTTGAATGATGGCAGGGCCGGAACCTCGGGTGGAAAATAGTCATCACTGGTACCCTCACCGCGAATAGCAGCTATGGGCAGAATGAAATGACCAATTTCTGTGGACGTTTTCAAACCGCCACACTTCCCCAGAAACAAAACCCCTTTTGGCATGACAGCCGTCAGCAAGTCCATTATGGTCGCCGCGTTACTTGAGCCCATTCCATAATTGATAATGGTCAGGCCGTCAGCATTCGTAGCAGCTTGCATGGTGCGGTCTTCACCATAAATTCTGCAATCAAACATCTTTGCGAAACGTCGGACATAATCACCGAAATTCGTTACAAGGATGTACTCTCCAAATTCTTCCAGCGGCATGCCTGTATAACGTGGCAGCCAATTTTTAGTTATTTCCGACTTTGTAAGCATGGTTTATTCCTTGTTAGATTTAAGCACTTCCCGTGCCAGTGGGATTGTGATTCTGCGCTTATGAGTAATGGCCGCCTGCTGCAGGCTTTCTACAGAATGAATCAGTGATGTCAGGCTTCGATCATGGCGTTTCAGCAGATATTGTTGAACCTCTTCGGGCAGGTTCAACCCGAGGGCATCGCTATGCAGGTTGATCACAGCCAGCTTTTCATGATCATCGAGAGGTGTCAGCTGCAAACGTAACCCCCAGGCTAACCGGGAAGCAAGGTCAGGTAAGCCAAGCTCAAGTGCGGACAATCTTTCACGGCTACTCACGAGCAACCTGCCATTGGCTTCCCTGACACGGTTGAAACAATGAAACAAGGCCTCTTCCCATGCCTGGTCACCTGCGATGACATGCAGATCATCTATGCAGACAAGATCAAGCTTCTCCAGGCCCTGCAAGGAGGCAATGGCACCCTTCGGTAAGCGTTTTAGCGAAAGATAGAATGCACGTTGCTGACGCTCGCGACTCTCGATACACAAAGCATTCAATAAATGGGTTTTACCACTGCCTTCGCCGCCATATAAAAAAACAAACGAGCCGGGCTCGTCCGGCAGGTGTTTTAAAGCGGTTACAACCGCATGATTTGGCCCGCTGATGAAGTTTTCAAAACTATTATCGCGCAAGGGCATCAACGGCAGCGGTATTTGTGGAGAAAACAACATGTATATCAAATGTCCCCGTTCGACGAATGATTATAGAGATCGCTTTGCCGGTATTTCAGAAGCATGCGCCTAACCAGAACATTTAGCGCTGCTGCAACCGGTAAGGCGAGCAATATTCCAAGAAATCCAAATAACTGTCCGCCGGCCAGGACTGCGAATATAACAGCCACTGGGTGTAGCCCTATCCTGTCACCGACCAGTTTCGGAGTAAGGTACATGCTTTCAGCCGCCTGACCTGCACCGAACACGAGTAAAACCATGACCAGGTGGAATACATCCTGAAACTGAAAAATGGCAGCGCCTGAAGCAACCAGTACACCTACGATAGTTCCCAGGTAGGGTACGATACTAAGCAAACCAGCGCCCATGCCGATCAGGATAGCCAGGTCAATACCAACCAGAGACATGCCAACGGAATAAATCAAGCCGAGAGCGAGCATCACCATTAGTTGTCCCCGGAAAAATGCACCGAGCACATCATCGACTTCCTTTGCCGTCTTGCTGATTTCAGCTTCCGAATTTCTGGGCAGCAAATCATGAATGGCCCGGATCAGCGGATCCCAGTCTCGCAGCAGGTAAAACGTAACCACCGGAATCAGGATGAGATTGGTCAACAAAGCCGCCATGGCCATGCCACCACGCGATATGTAATCCACAACTCTGAAAGCGGCGCCGCTTATCTCTCTCCAATAATCCTTTAGCACTTGGGTAAACTCTGCGGGATTAAAGTCCTTCAACTCAAACCCCAACTTCCCTGCCGCCCACGGAAGTGCCGTGCTGGAGAACCATTCGATCCAGCGTGGAAAGAGATGGATCAGCAAGCGAATTTGCTCAACCAGCATGGGAATGATAATGAGCAACACAATGGTTAACAGGGACAGCATCAAAACAAATACAATACTGACGGCCAGGGTCCTGCCGACTTTCCATCGCTTTATAGAGAATTTTTCTAAGCGGTCAACCAAAGGATCGCCTAAATAGGCAAGCGCGGCGGATATCGCGAAAGGTGTGATGACGGGTGCGAGCAGGTAAACCAGCCAACCACCAGCGGCCAGTAATGCCAACATCAGCCAATTGCGGGAGTCAGTTGTCATTGGGGGAAGTAAGCGACAGGCTTATTGTAAGAATTCATATTGATAGTCACTCCCGGCCCGTGCAGGCACCAACACCGGACTCCGGTTAAATGCGTCTGACAGATGTTCAGCCGAAGCATTAAGCTGCAGACGAAAATGTACACGGCCAGGATCTGCTCCCAGTATTTCGACCATATTAACGAGACTGAGATTCTGCAAATATTCAAGACAGCTCACGTAAGCTTCGGCGCTGTTCAATTCACCCACAGTAAATTCAACTGTCCATGCCCCCTGTTCCGACGCAGCAATTGAATTGCTTGCAGCGATCTGGTCGGCCATCTGATGGATACCCTCCTCCAGTGCGTTCGCCAGTTCAAGATCAACGCTTTGCCAACTCCAGTTCTGTCCGTTGCTGGTAAGGTTCCAACGCACGTTCCACTGTGGCCCTTCGCGACGCGCAGCAACAATCGCAACCCCGTCCTCCGGTGCGCCACGTTCAATCAGGTAGTCTGTAAATCCGCCCCAGACAAGACGCATATCGACCAATTGCACTTCCTCTTCATCCAGTTCAGGCCAGCTGACTGGCAAGCCCCGTATAACTGCAACATCTTCCATGCCCCCCCATACATAATTGAACTCAAGTGGCTTCAACTGTCGGCTACGACCATCATCAACTACCACCCAGAGCTGGATGTCCGGTCGTTCCTGTTGCCACCTCGGCAGGCCGATTTGCTGAATGACGCTGTCAATTTCAGGTTGCATAAACTGCGCAACCAGCCGCAATTCCTCTGTGACAGTTCCATCGGCTGAAGTAATGTCCACTTTTTTGTATCGATAGGAACGCATTAACCTGGCTGCATTTTTGCTTGCATCGTCGAGTGCCGGAGAGGCCGGAATCTCACGTTGCCCGCTGAGTTTCTCTAAAATCTGGATGAATGCCTCGGGTATGGCCCTGTTTCGATCTGCCTCGGTCTGGCTTGGTACCACGACCTCGCCTGAATACAGGTTAATAGCCGCCGCAGCCTGGGCGACAGACAAACTCAGCGTAACAATTATCAGCAGTAATTTTTTCATCTGCACAGCCAGGAGTCTGTTGGGTTTGGCCGATCGTAGCGAGAGCAAGCCGATTTGAGTCAGATTTTTCGGTCTTTTATGAAAACTAGGTACCGCGTGTAACGATAAAGAGCGGGAGATCTGGCCAAACTCGGTTTTTTCGCAGTAGATCATGTTAAATCCGACAGGCTCCTTAGGTAAAAATTGGGTTATTTCTAGTCCCAATAAGATAACATAGGACACTACAAACACGCATGAATAAACGGATTCTGGAATTGAATATCAAAACTGAAAACCCTACCGGATTAAGCTACCTTGACGCCGGTGTAGACATTGACGCCGGAAATGAACTGGTCGAACGTATCAAACCCGCCGTAAAGTCCACCAATCGTAGCGGTGTGATCACCGGTCTGGGCGGGTTTGGTGGCCTGTTCCAGCTCGACACCACGCGCTATAAAGAACCGTTACTGGTGTCTGGAACAGATGGGGTCGGCACCAAGTTGCTGCTGGCCAAACAACTTGATCGCCACGACACCATCGGAATTGACCTGGTCGCAATGTGTGTCAATGACATCTTGACTTGCGGTGCAGAGCCCCTGTTTTTCCTGGATTATTATGCCACCGGAAAACTGAAAATTGACAATGCACAGGCCGTCATTGAAGGCATTGCGAACGGTTGCAGGCAGGCAGGCTGTGCCTTAATCGGTGGTGAAACCGCCGAAATGCCTGGTCTGTACGACCATGACGAGTATGACCTGGCAGGATTTACGGTGGGTGCAGTTGACCGCTCAAAGGTCATTGACGGCAGCCAAATCAAAAGCGGACATATCGTATTGGGTCTTGAATCATCAGGACCGCATTCCAATGGTTACTCACTTATCCGTAAAGTACTCGAACAGTCCGGAGACGATACGTCCATGCTCCTCGGAGATACGACCCTTGGAGAAGCGCTGCTTGCGCCAACGAGAATTTATGTAAAACCCCTGTTGAAACTGATCGAACAGCACACGATCGATGGTCTTGCTCACATTACCGGTGGCGGTATTAGCGAAAATATCACCCGCGTCATACCGGAAGGTCTTGGTATTGAAATCGACCTGTCTTCCTGGCAAATGCCGGCCGTCTTCCAGTGGCTTCAAACAAAGGGCGGTATCGAAGAACAGGAAATGCTTCGCACTTTCAATTGCGGTATCGGCATGGCCCTTCTGGTTGCCGTAGATTCAGTCGATGCAATTTGCCAGACATTGGCAGAAGCAGACGAGCCTTACTATCGACTTGGTTCAGTTATTGATTGTCCTGATTCCACCAGTCGGGTTCACTATATCCGCTCATGAAGCAAGGCTTCTTAAAAGCCGCGGTACTAATTTCCGGTACCGGTAGTAATCTTAAGGCTCTGATTGATGCGATCGGCACAACTCGCCTTGATCTCAACATTGTGCAGGTTGTCTCCAACCGTGCAGAAGCAGCGGGAATAGCCCATGCAACAACAGCCGCAATTCCGGTCAGCGTTATCAGTCATGCTGATTTTCCGGATCGCCAATCACACGATGCTGCCGTTGCCAAGGTCTTAGAGCAAAGCGGGGCGGAATTGATCATTCTTGCCGGTTACATGCGCATCCTGAGCGAGGACTTTACCCGTCATTTCAGTGGTCGCATGATTAATTTGCACCCCTCCCTGCTACCCTTGTATAAAGGCCTGGATACCTATAACCGTGTTTTGGAATCAGGCGACAATGAGACTGGCGCCAGTATCCATTTTGTCACTGCTGGTCTCGACTCGGGGCCAGTCATTGCGCAGGTGAAATTACCGGTCCTGCCCGGCGATGATGCTGATTCTTTGAAAGCCAGGCTGGGTCCGCTTGAACATAAATTACTGATAGCCACCGTTGATTTATTCTGTAAGCGGGAAATTACTTACCGGCAGGATGCCGTTTTATTCCTTGGGGAAATAATCAAACAACCCCTGCAATTAAAACCCGATGGCAGATTTATTTGACTTCAGAAGATTATTTTTCCGGCAATTCCGTGCGTAAACCCAAAGCATGAATTTCATTGCCCATCAGTTTTCCGAGCGTGGCATAAACCATCCTGTGTCTGGCCAGAGTGGATTTACCCTCAAATGCCGCACAGTGAACCACTGCCTCAAAATGAACACCGTCGTCACCACTCACCGTCACTTCCGCATCCGGCAAGCCTTTAAGAATCATTTGCGCTATTGTTGTGCTATCCATAAACTATCGTCCTCTATTACCGGGCAATGTTTCATGAAAACAGAACATCGAACCGGGGGGAAACTTAACAAAATTAGACCGCATGGCCGGGAGGGCAAACGGATTTGACCTTTCAGAAGCAAACATCATAGTGGATTTTATGGCCAATAAAAACACCCCTTCAAGGTGGATTGTTTTATATTCCTGTGAATATATCGGTTTGAACTTCAATCGGGAATCCGACCTCCCGTGTTGATTGCTATCATTCAATTGGTTGCAGGTTTTCTGTTGCTGGTATGGGGCGCTGACCGCCTCGTGGCAGGTGCATCGGCGACCGCCCGCAACCTCGGGGTATCTCCACTGATTATCGGCCTGACCATTATTGGCTTCGGCACGTCAGCTCCTGAGCTCGTGGTTTCGGCTATCGCAACCATGAAGGGAAATTCCGGACTGGCTGTCGGTAATGCACTTGGCTCAAACATTGCCAATATGGGACTGGTACTGGGTGCAACCGCGTTGATCTATCCACTTCGCATGGAATCAACTGCACTGAAACGCGAATACCCGATGTTGCTTTTGGTGATGCTGGTTTGCTTTCTCATGGCGCTGAATGGTGTTTACAGTCGTTGGGAAGGTTGGGTCTTACTCGTTGGTTTGCTGACGGTTGTCATCTGGATCATCCGTATCGGTTTACACCGACCACTATCTGATCCGCTGGCAGAAGAATTTGATGCCGAGATCCCCAAGGACACCCCAACTAAAGTTGCCTTGTTCTGGTTGGGAGTCGGGCTCATCGTTCTGCCCATCAGTTCGACAATCCTGGTCGAGGGTGCCATAACGATTGCGCGTATCCTGCATGTTACCGACACGGTTATCGGCTTAACCGTTGTAGCAGTTGGCACCAGCCTGCCGGAACTTGCAACTGCGATCACGGCCGCCTTGCACAAGGAAGACGACCTTGCCATAGGCAACATCATTGGTTCCAATATTTTCAACCTGCTGGGTGTACTGGGTATAGCAGCTGCCATTGAGCCGGTAACCCTGATACCCATCATCCTTGCACGGGATTTCCCGGCCATGTTCCTGATCACAGGGGCACTCTACCTGATGGCTTCGGATTTTCGCGGCCCCGGCCGCATAGGCAGGCGATCGGGCAGTGTGCTGTTGCTGATGTTTCTCGGTTATGTGTTCATGGTATGGATGAGTTCCGAAAGGATTCAGGCGAACTTGCCCATTTAGAATTTTTTTAAATACCATCGAAATTCCGATCGATCGCCAGGATTCAATTAGGGTTAGAATACATATATGGACAGTATTGCCCTGAAACAGCTGGCACAGGCCATTATCAACTACGAAGCCAGCCTGGCACCCCTTATCGACGAGGCAATAATGGCTACATACCGGAGCAATCTGAATGCTTAAAATGGATGCCGCACTCAAAGAACGTGCCTCAAAAATTCGCATGCTGGTACTCGACGTGGATGGCGTTTTAACCGATGGTAAGTTGTACTTTGACCATGCTGGTAACGAAATGAAGGCATTTAATACCCGTGACGGGATGGGTATGAAGTCCTTGCAACGGGCTGGAATAGAAGTCGCAGTCATAACGGGAAGGACATCTCAGGCCGTTACCCACCGTATGGATCAACTGGGTATCCGGCATGTTTACCAGGGTCGTGAAGATAAACTCGACGCATTCCTGAATTTACTGGAGGTAACCGGTCTGGATGCGCAGCATATCTGTTTCGCCGGCGACGACTGGATAGATCTTCCGGTACTTCTCAGGGCAGGCCTGGCCGTTTCGGTTGCTGATGCCGAGGACCGCGTCAAACAACAGGCGCACTGGATAACCCGGCGTAATGGGGGTGATGGAGCCGTCAGGGAAATCTGTAACCTCATTCTGGCAGCCCAGGAAAAGGACCAGGCCATTCTTGAAGAGATTCTGACATCATGATTACCGGGAAAACACGACGGGGAATATCCGCCCTGGTATTGCTCAGCGCTTTCAGTTTCTGGTTAAGCCGCTCCCAGGACAATGACAGCCCTGAACCTGTGGCAGGTCTGGATCCGAAACTGAATTACGTATTACGTGATTTTGAATTACAATTTTTCGATGAATTCGGGAAGCCCACAGTCAATATGCAGGCTCCTGTATTGAGAAATGATCCCAAACTGCAACTTGGCACCATTGAACGACCGGTGGTCAAGCTCAATCAGGCTAACGCAGTCTGGGATATGACGTCAGACACGGCCACCGTAACTGCGGATAAGGAGCATGTTAAGTTGATCGGACAGGTATATGTAAAGCGGAATGAACCCGTAACCGGAAACTGGGTCGAACTACGTACCCGGGAAATCCAGATTGAAGTCACACCGCAAACCGCTATCACCCACGAGCCGGTCATAATTTTTGACGGCCTCAACCGGGTAGACGCAATTGGTCTCGAACTGGACATGAAATCCAAGACATATTCACTAAAACAACAGGTTAGAGCAACTTATGCTGTCAATTAAGCCGCTATCCCACATACAACTTCAAGCCTGTCTTTTGTTATGCCTGCTTTGTCCGTGCCTGCCCTTAATGGCACTGGAGTCGGACAGACAGGAACCCCTGGAAGTCAGTGCAGATTCCACTGACGGAACACTGGGTGATGGCATCACCACCTTGCGGGGAAGCGTTGATATTCGACAGGGCACCTTGCGCATCACGGCCGATGAAGCCGAAGTCAAGAAAATAGACGGACGTGTTGGGGCAGTTACGTTTCGTGGACAACCTGCTTTTCTTGAACAGGAGATTGAGGAACAGGGCCTGGTGCAGGCCACCGCCAATGTGATTGATTACCAGGTCGCAAGCGGCCTGGTTACACTGACGGGTAACGCCGATGTCAAACACCCGCAATACCAGATCAGTGGCGAGTTACTGACCTACGATCTCAACGTTCAACACTTTCAGGGAAATGGGGATGGCAATGGTAACGGCAGGATTCATATACTGCTTGACCCTGAAGTCCTTAACAATGAAAGCGAGAAAAAGGGTGAAAATAAAAAGGTTGAGTCAGAGGACCCGGATTCATCAGTACCGCCGGTCGTTGTAGAAAACCCGGAAAAGGACGGCAACTGACATGCTGAAAGCCACAGACCTGCATAAAGCCTATCGCAAAAAAGAAGTTGTTCGGGGTGTTACAGTTGAAGTTGAACCAGGCCAGGTAGTTGGATTGCTTGGTCCAAACGGGGCGGGCAAAACAACGTGTTTTTATATGATTGTGGGCCTGATTCCAACCGATCAGGGCAGTATCACGGTTGACGATGTTGACATAACCCATAAACCGGTGAATATCCGTTCCAGTCTTGGCGTAGGCTACCTGCCACAGGAAGCATCCGTGTTCCGAAAACTTTCGGTGCGGGATAATATTATGGCCATCCTGGAACTACGCCGTGACCTGGACCTGGACCAACGAAAAGAGATACTGCAGACACTGATGGAAGAATTGGGTGTGTCCCACCTCGCCGGCCAGATGGGCCAGGTATTGTCCGGTGGAGAGCGACGCAGGGTGGAAATCGCACGCGCACTGGCTGCAAGACCAAGATTTATCCTACTGGATGAACCTTTCGCGGGAATTGATCCAATTTCAGTACGCGAAATCCAGGAAATCATCAAGCAGCTGACAGATCAGGACATTGGTGTCCTGATCACCGATCACAATGTCCGTGAAATGCTGGGCATCTGCCACCATGCTTACATTCTTAATGAAGGTCGTGTTCTGGCAGAGGGTGACGCCGAGTCCCTCATGGCAAATGAAGAGGTGCGTAAGGTGTATCTCGGCAATGAGTTTCGACTTTGATAACTACGGTACTCTCCAAAATAAATTACTCATGATTAATCCATCATTACAACTCCGGCTCACTCAGAAACTGGCGATGGCACCCCAGTTGCAACAGGCCATACGCCTGCTACAACTAAACCGGATCGAATTGCGCGACTATATCCAGGAACTGGTTGAAGCCAACCCACTGCTTGACCATGAAGACGATGTAGAACAGACAGAGCAGCCTGGCAAGGAAACATCCGCTGATACTGAAACGACAGAGTCTCCCAATACTGAAAGCGAACAGGATTACTCGCTTGATGAATACGATGATCAACAATGGCAGACTGAACAGGATCAGTGGACCGATAACGCGGGTTGGACTGATGACTTTTCAGAACGGCAGTTGGAAGACACCAGTTCCAGTTCATTACGCGAACATTTACTGGCGCAGATAGAACTTGCCCACTTCAATGAGACAGATGCAGCCATTGCGACCGCCATCGTCTATGCCATCAATGATGATGGTTTCCTGACCGATGACATCCAGGAGTTACGCGAGAGCCTTCTGCCTGAAGTACAGGTTGAAGATGACGAAGTTCTGGCCGTTCTCCATCGCGTGCAACGACTGGAGCCAGTTGGAGTTGCCAGTCGTGATCCGGGTGAGTGTATCTGTGTCCAGCTGAAGGCCCAACCAACGGGTACTGCCGGTGCAGATCTGGCGCTTAGGCTGGCACGTGATCACCTCAAGCTGGTTGCCAACAACGCCTACGAGGACATGCAACGCGAAACCGGGGCCAGCCCGGATGCGCTCAAGCAGGCACTGGAGCTGATAAGGGGGCTTGAACCACATCCGGGTTCACGCTTCGACAACCGCCGGGATGAATACCTGATACCTGATGTTTATGTTCGCCGAGATGGTGACGAGTGGGTGACCACGCTGAGTCCGGAAAGCAATCCAAGCTTGCGTCTGAACAAATACTATATTGGCCTGTTGCGAAAATCCGGCGGCAAAGACGCCGAATATCTGCGTGGACGTTTGCAGGAAGCCCGCTGGCTACTCTCCAGTCTTGAGTTACGCAACCGTACATTGCTGAAAGTATCCCAGTGCATTGTGGACACCCAGCGGGAGTTTCTCACTGATGGTGAGATTGCAATGAAACCACTGATCCTGAAAGAGGTCGCAGAACAGGTTGGGGTTCATGAGTCTACGGTTTCGAGAGCAACAACCAGAAAATACATGCTGACACCGAGAGGAATTTTTGAATTGAAATATTTCTTCTCCAGCCATGTACGCACATTAAGCGGCGGTATGGTCAGTGCAACAGCCACCAAGGCCAGAATCCAGATATTGATTGAGAACGAGCCTTCAACAAAGCCGCTGAGTGATCAGGAGCTTTCACAACTTTTACGTGAAACCGGAATCTGTGCAGCAAGACGCACGGTTGCAAAATATCGCGAATCATTGGGCCTCGGCTCATCCGCTGAACGTCGAAGGGCATATCGCCGAACGGTTGAGTTCTAGTGCAATGTCCGGTGTAATGGAAAAAATAGATAATTTGGCATCTGAAGTATAGACTGTATATATACCCGGTCGGTTAGTCCGGCCAGCGGCAAGGCAAACTAAATGCACTAAACGTTTCACGTAATTATAAGTTTCAGACCAGCCAATCATTGATGTGTGGCTGGAAGGCCTTACATTAATCAGTAAGGATTACACTAAAAAGGAGATTGTTGATGCAAATCGATATTACCGGACACCATGTTGATGTAACTCAAGCACTTCGTGCCTACGTCACCGAGAAAATGCAGAAACTGATACGTCATTCTGATCAGGTCATATCAATTCGCGTTATTCTGAATGTGGAAAAACTGCAACAACTGGCTGAGGCATCCGTTAATGTTGGCGGACAAACCTTATTTGCAAAGTTCACCGCACCGGACATGTACGCTTCAATAGACGGCCTGGTAGATAAACTGGACCGCCAGGTACGCCGGCGTAAAGATCGATTCACCAATCATCAACATACCAGGCCTGAACCTTTGAGTTCGGAAGGTTGACACTGAACAAGCCATACCACGTTGAAATCACTGAAAGTTGAAGACCTGCCATGTTGGATAGTGATTTATTGAGTCCGGCCCGTATTCTTGCGGGCGTCAGGATTAACAGCAAAAAGCGCTTGTTCGAGTTCATCAGCACAACACTCGCCAGAAAAAATCCGGAATTGAGCTCGAGGGAGATCTTTGAAAGCATCTGCGCAAGAGAACAACTCGGCAGCACAGCTCTCGGTAACGGCATTGCTGTACCCCACGGACGAATCAATGGCACAGATGAAGTTCAAGCGCTTTTCCTGCAACTGATCAAACCACTGCCATTTGATGCCGAGGACGGCAACCCGGTGGATCTGATTTTCGCCCTGACTGTCCCAACGCAATGCACGGGAGATCATAGAAAACTGCTTTCTGACATTTGTGAACGCTTCAGTGATCCTGAGTTGCTGGAACATTTGCGAAAGTCGACGGATGCCAATGAAATCTGGCAATTACTTTCCAGTGCACATGCCTGAAGGGTCTGCGTGGATAACGTAACGCAAGACATTATCATCGTCAGTGGTATGTCGGGCGGGGGCAAATCAACCGCATTGAATGCGCTCGAAGACCTCGGTTATTACTGTATCGATAACCTGCCCGGTGCAATGTTGCCGGGTTTTGAATCTCAAATATCAGCCAATCCGGATCTTTACAACAAGGTTGCCCTTGGCATTGATGCACGCTCCCGTGAATCTGATCTGCAGGTCATCATTGACTGGATAAGTCTGCTTAGAGAAACCGGTTTTAACTGCAGACTTTTGTTTGTCACTGCAGAAAAGCCAGTCTTGATTAAACGGTTTAGTGAAACACGCCGCCGTCATCCGCTGACCGGTTCTGACCAGATACTGCCGGATGCCATCGATAACGAAGCACGCCTGTTAGAGTCGCTGTGCCGTTGGTCAGACCAGGTAATTGATAGCAGCCACACAAACATCCACCAACTTCGGCGCCAGGTGTGGAACTTCGTGGACCGGAGCTCCAGCGACATGACTATTGTGCTTCAATCTTTTGCGTACAAGCAGGGTGTTCCGCAAGACGCTGATTTCATATTTGATGCCCGCATCCTTCCCAACCCTCATTGGCAGGATGACCTCAGAGCACTCACAGGCAAAGATGAGGCTGTCAGTTCATGGCTAGAGGGCGAAGCGAAGGTTATACAGATGTCGCGGGACATCGAGGGTTTCATGCACGCCTGGCTACCCGCATTTCAGGACGCCCAACGCAGCTATGTCACCATCTGCATTGGCTGTACCGGTGGCAAACACCGTTCGGTATTCCTGGCTGAAGCACTGGCAAAATCACTTGGAAAAAACCATGAGAACGTACTGGTATATCACCGGGAAGAGCCGCTCTGGAATAAAGCCTGATATCCGCTGGCAAACCTCAGTCCGCAATTTCTGAGCGTCGAAAAAACCCCGCACGGCAATATCCCCCAAAGTTCCGCCTCCTTGTTACAATAGGCCTGTTTTTGAAGCCGCCAAATTATGTCTGGCGGTTTTCCACAAATTTCAGTAAAGGTTGACGCCAATGATGCGGGAACATCAGCACGAAGAAAAAACAGCCCGTCATCTGGACCGCTTGTCCGAAGCTCTGGATAGTGGTGTTCAGTCCCAGGTTAGAACGCTGCTCAACAGTCTCAATGGTGCTGAGATTGGCGATTTGCTCGAGTCACTGCCCCAGACCAGGCGCCAGGTGGTATGGGATCTCGTAAAAGTCGATCTTGATGGCGATGTACTGGTCGAGGTAAACGATGAAGTACGTGCTGGCCTGATTCGTGACACCTCACCTGACGATCTGATCCAGGCCGTAGGTGATCTGGATATAGATGACCTTGCAGATATTCTGAATGACCTTCCAGATGCCGTTATCACAGAAGTGCTCCGTGCCATGGACAGGCAGGACCGTGAACGGTTGGAACAGGTCCTGTCCTACCCGGAGGACTCTGCCGGCGGATTAATGAACCCGGATGTTGTAACGGTAAGACCGGATGTCAGTCTGGATGTTGTTTTACGTTACCTGCGACTCAGGGGCGAATTGCCAGATGTTTTTGACCAGTTATTTGTTGTCAGACGAACCGGAAAGTACCTGGGTCAGCTCAAGCTTGCGGATGTACTAACCTCTGAACCAACGGCTTTGGTCAGTGATTTGATTGATACATCAACAGAAGCGATTCCGGTCACAATGACTGCCCGGCAGGTCGCCATAGAATTTGAGCACGATGACCTGATTTCTGCTCCTGTCATTGATGAGAACGGGTTATTGCTGGGCCGCATTACCATTGATGACGTAGTTGATGTCATCCGTGAAGAAGGCGAGCACATGGTTTTGACCTCTGCCGGTCTTGATGAAGAGGACGACATCTTTGCACCCGTGATGCATTCTGCACGAAGACGCTGGGTGTGGTTGGGTGTAAACCTGGTGACCACCCTGCTTGCAGCCGTTGTTCTTTATGCATTCCAACCAACACTGGATCAACTGGTTGAACTGGCAGTACTGTTTCCGGTGGTCATGAGCATGGGTGGCATTGCAGGCACACAAACACTGACATTGATGATCAGGGGCATGGCAACCGGACAGGTAAGTGCCCGTAACTCAATGGCGATTTTACGAAAGGAACTGGCCGTGGGTGTACTCAACGGTATTCTGTTTTCAATCGTCATCGGCACTATAGCCTTTTTATGGTATGGCAATGTGGGCCTGGGGTTGGTGATGGCTTTTGCAATTGTTGCAAACCTGGTAGCCGGTGCTCTTGCCGGCGCGTTGATTCCCGTCATTTTGAAACGAATGTCAATCGATCCAGCCCTGGCAGGTGGAGTGGTATTGACCACAGTGACCGATGTTATCGGAATTTTGGCCTTTATCGGTCTCGCCAGCTATCTGCTGCTCGCAACTTAGCACTCACTCCACATGCAGATACTACTGATCACCCAGGAACCACCTTTAGCACCTGATGCCGTTGCAACCGGTAATGCCATTCGAACTGCCCAGCTTGCCGGCGCTTTACAACGCGCGGGGCATCGCCTCACACAATCCTGGCTGGATAACAGAACGGAACAAAATAAAAGCAGGCAACCGGACGCGTTTCACAACCGGGACGAACTGCAGGCAATCATAACCAGGCTGCAACCGGATACCATCCTTGTTTCATACTGGGAACTGCTAGAGTTACTACCATTCAATTTGCCACAACCAGTGATCGTGGATTTCGTCGCACCCAGACCACTGGAGGTGCTTTTCGAACATCCCGAACGGGTAAAGTCCGAATTGCAACGGTTACAAAACAACCTGACAAAATGTGATCTCCTGATGACCGGCAACCAGCAGCAACGTGATCTACTCTGGTTTACCCTGTTACAGGCAGGTTTCGACCTGCGCGCCTGTGATCCCGTATTGGTCGTTCCGTTGTCGGCAGAGCCTGCGGGAAGGCCGGAATCAGACCCCCGCACCGATGGCTGGACACTGGTTAGCGGAGGCGTCCATTGGCCCTGGCGCAAGTCGGATGCCTATTGGCAGGCCATCCAGGGCATGAAAGATGATTCGGAGCCCGATGCACCGCGCCTGGTTTTGTTTGGAGGCCCCTACCGCTGGCAGGAAAAGAACCCTCAAAACACCAACTCTGAAGCCGAGGCTGACCCTCCTAAGTACGCCGGCACCGGTGCTGAAGATAGGGGCCCGTATCAAACCCAGGGACTTGCGCCCTACTCTCACTTCAGCCGCTTCCTGCTGGAATCTGCTCATATTGGTCTTGAAGTCGCACAGGTAAATATTGAAAGAACCTATAGCCAGTCATTCCGCTCACTGGAGTTTTTACGTCATGGCTTACCGTTAATATGCAATGACTATTTGCCGATAGCCGGACTGGTCAGACAATATAAAGCCGGCTGGACGATAAAGGGACCGGATGAAATCGCAGGTCTTCTGCGAGAAATCGTTAAGAATCCCGATGACTGGAAATCTCGCTCTGATAACGCACTGCGCCTGGTTGAAGAGGTGTTAAACCCTGATATGACAGTGGGTCCATTATTGGATTGGCTTGAATCACCGGCAAAAGTGCCTCAATTGCCCGTTACCGGAGGACAACCAGCAGATGTAGTTCTCGGCACACCACGTTGGCCGGAACGGCTAATGCGACAGGCCCGCTTACTCAGACGGGCTGTTCTGGGCCGGATTTTTCGAGCAGGAAAGGAAAATAAACCGGGCGACAATATATTGATTGTTACCCGCAGCGACCTGTTTCCTGCCGATCATGGAGCGGCGGTGAAAATCGTTGAAACGGCGAGGGGCCTGTCACAGCATGGCCATAAAGTAGGTATTGTCAGCGATGACCGGAGCCACTGGTGGCTATTTGAAAACGGCCGCAAGCAGCAGTGTCGGTTGCCATTCTGGTTACGTTTGCTCAGCTTACCGCGTTCGCTGACTCGCCTTCTTCACTACAGTAAGGAATTGCCCGAAAGCAATAGCTTTCTATATCTGCCACTCACCGATAGCAGTTTTTTCTGGCATAGCCTTTATGCTGCCAGAAAATTGAACGCCGGTATCTTGCAGGCTGAATTCCCTGCTTACGCGAAACCTTGCATAGACGCTCGAGAGATATTGAATGCAGCGGTGGTCCTGGTCGAGCACAATGTCGAGTATTCCCGGCTCAAAGCACAGATCGCCGAGCTTTCCGATGCACAATTTCGAAACCTGAAGGCGATCGAAATTGATTTGTGTAACCGTTCCGATGCAGTGGTTTGTGTGTCAGACAACGATCGACAGCAATTGCTAAGAGATGGTGTAAAGCCTGAGTTGCTCAATACCATCCCACATGGTTTCAACCCGGAGCCTTACAAACTCCCCGCACAAAATGAATTGAGAAAAGAATTTGGATTGCCGGACAATGCGATATTGATCGCATTCCACGGTACATTTTCCTACCCGCCAAATCGTGATGCCTTACAGGTTTTTGCTGATATGCTGCTACCGCAACTGGCCAGTAGCCGCTTTCCATTCCATGTTGTCGCGATAGGACGTAATCCGCCGGCTGAATGCATTCACCCCAACATCCATTTCACCGGTAGCGTAGATGAGGTCGGCCCCTGGTTGAAAGCCTGTGATATGTCGGTGATCCCGCTACGCGAAGGCGGTGGCACAAGGATGAAAATTATCGACTGTTTTGCAGCAGGATTACCTGTCGTCAGCACCTCGAAAGGTATTGAAGGCATCCCCGTCGTCAATGGGCGCGAGGCCTTTATCTGTGATGACTGGCTAACAATGGAAAACAGAATCGTGGAACTGGCTGAATCAAAAGAACTCCGTAATCAACTATCCATGGCGGCCCTGGATTTCACTTCTGAAATGGACTGGAAGAGTCTAAGTCAACGATACCTGGACATTTATTCTACTGTACGACGAGTCCCTAAATGAAAAACCATGTGATTCATGGCATGATTTACATTGACCGTTGGCGGCGCAGACAGACAATTGGAACATGATCATGAATAATCTTTCCGACACGACACTGGAGATCAGGGAGGTTAATGGCAGAAAAGATCTGGGTACTTTTATCCGTGTGCCATGGAGCATTTACAAGGACGACCCTAACTGGGTACCGCCCCTGATAGCAGAACGCAAAGATGCTCTTTCATCCAGGCACCCTTATTTCAAGCACGCAATCTGGCGTGCATGGGTCGCCTACAGAGATGGTAATCCCGTTGGGCGTATTTCTGCACAGATTGATGAGTTACATCTGAAACAACATGATACAAAAACCGGTTTTTTTGGTTTTATTGAAGCTCCGGATGATGATGAGGTTTTCCAGGCCCTGTTTCAAACCGCCGAAAACTGGCTGCGCGATCAAGGAATGCGGGAGGTAATCGGCCCATTCAACCTTAGTATCAACCAGGATCTTGGCATCCTGATAGAGGGGTTCGATTCTCCACCGTATATCATGACTGGTCACTCACCAGCTTACTATGGCGATGCAATTGAACGCTGCGGATACAAACCGGCACAGGACTTACTTGCTTACGGACTTCATGGAGGCACTCTCGCCATACCCAGGGTGATGCGTTCATTGATTGAAAGAAGCGGTGATCGGATCAAGGTCAGAAGCCTGGGTTCAAAATCCAAACACCACGAACTGGAATCTATGCGGGATATTTTTAACGATGCATGGGAAAACAATTGGAATTTCACGCCATTTACACCAGAAGAATTCAACCTGATTGGTAAGGAAATACTGTTGGCGGCACCCAAAGACTTTATTCAAATAGCAGAAGTCGATGGTGAAGATGCTGCGTTTATCGTCCTGTTGCCTAATATCAACGAGGTCATTGCAGATCTCGATGGTCATTTACTGCCATTCGGTTGGGCCAGGTTATTCTGGCGTCTTAAAGTGGAATTCCCAAAGTCAGCAAGGGT
Organism: Lysobacterales bacterium; assembly: GCA_029859505.1. GTDB lineage: Bacteria > Pseudomonadota > Gammaproteobacteria > Xanthomonadales > SZUA-36 > SZUA-36. The sequence goes on from JAOUCZ010000038.1 coordinate 19,568, forward strand.
TGCCCTCATGGGTGTGAGGCAAAAGTATCAGAATACCCGCTTCGGCCCCGCACTGGCCTACATGATCATTAATGCCGTCATGGAAGCCGGCAAGGCCAAAGGGCTTGAACGCGTGGAAATGTCCTGGATACTGGACCATAACCACGGTGTCAGAAATATCATTGAAAGCGTCGGTGGAGAGATCACCAAACGTTACCGCATGTACGAAAAAGGCCTGTAGTGAATCTCATAAGACCGGGATGTCCGGC
>JAOUCZ010000227.1 GCA_029859505.1 Lysobacterales bacterium
CGGTGAGATACCCCTTGGCTTGCTGCAGATACTACCCATACTGATGACCGGGCCGGCCAAATACGTCGAACAACTGGCAACCGAGATGGAGCATCGTTTTCTCGAACAGGGCCAGGTATCAGCCCACTCCGCCAAGTCGCTTGAATCGCAATTTCAGGTTTCCGTCAATCACGCACGGTTCATGACCATCACAGACCTCAACGCGTTGCTGCACCTCCAATTGGAACAGTATGGTTTTCTGCCATTATGGGAATTACTGGATGCGGCCATGAACCCGCCTTCAGCACCACTGGAAGTCATAACCGCGGGCGGCATCAAATTCAAATGGCAGGATGACGCCGTACATGGCTTTTTTGAGTCCTTTGACTGGTGGGCTCAATATGGCAGCGGCGCTGAAGTACCGGCCGGCGATCAGAATTTGCAAATCGCCTATGCCGATTGGACGCGTGAGTACCGCCGCTACCTGACCATGCTCATTGCTCATGGTGTCAGGACTAGCCAACACTTGCCCGGCCTGGATGATGCTGAGTTAACGGATTCCTTTCTCCTGGAAGAGTCTACCAGGACCCCCGGGGAGTCTGATTCATCCGTCACGACACATAGCAGCGACGATCTGGGAACAATAGCTGTCACCGTGGTATCGGGGAGCCGGCAGATGAACTTCTACCCCTTACAGGCCAGCGGCCTCAATGATCTGCACCAGTTCATCCGTGAGCAGGGCTTTGGTGGTGATATCGCTTATCCCGGCCGGCTCAACTATGACGAAAATGCACGCCAGCTCATTGCGGAACCCGTCACTCAATCTGGTTGAGTTACCGGATATTAGAAAGAGCGTGTATAAGTTAAATTTCGTATTGAACGTTACCTGCCAAAAATGTTTCTGAATTTCAGATCATTACGCTTTGTTATTTTCAATCTGAAACGGAATACACAGCCAGTTTTTGGTAATTGGTTCCGATTTTGCCGAAAAGGCCTCTAAGCCGGTCCATGTGATTGGTCGCCGAAATCAACACCGCCTTTTCCCCTGCTTCCAGATCTTTTCCGGCACCGAGATAGGACCGGCGAATGCCTGATAGACCTTTATCATTTTCAGTGGTCATGTTGACCAATAACTGCATATCGATGTCACTGTAGGCGCTGGCCAAATCCATTAGCGTCAACAAGATGGTATCAAGCCCCTCCACCGCAACCTGGGATAACGCGTGTGTTTTATCAACCTTGCTCAGGGTGATCAGGTCTTTCTCGAGACTCTCAAGCACCAGGTTTAACGTCACCAATTGCTTCTGGTTGTCCAACAGGACATTAACCCGTTCGTAAAGACTCGCTGTCAATGTTGCGTCAGTCAGAATGTCGTTGATGGCATTCCCAATGATCTCACTGAGTATTTGGAAGGACTCATGAAAAGCCTTCAGATGCATAACACCATTGCCCTCGCGAAGACTTTTGAACGACCTGGAGGTCACCGTCAGCAATCGCTTCTGTTCCATTGTGATTACATTGATTGCGTCGCCGGCATTCAGTTCACCGATATTCACCATGTGGCGCAATTCGGAAGTTTCCCTGGCCAGCAATCTGGAACGCTTAATCTGTTCAACGATGAGCCCAGCGGTCTGGCTGTTGCCATCCAGCACCAACTGGTGCTCGAACCCTGCCAGTTCCTCTTTCTCGTTTTCGTCCCTAACTTTGGCATAAACCCTGATGTCCGGGTCAATATTGGCAATCGACACGCTGGCACGTTTAAGCTCATCAATATCATCAATTGCCAGAATCGTACTCATGGCATTACGAATCCCCACTTGACGTAACAGCACCCGGTCCGACACGTCACCGTAAACCACGCTTCTTTCCTGCATACGTGCACTCAGGTAGTCATCCGTGTCATCCGTGATGATCACGTAGTTGACACCGGCCCGGTCAAGCAGACTGGAAATCATCTGTCCAAAACTACCATATCCCAGCAGTACTACGTGACCACCCAACAGGGTTGCGGTATCCAGATAAGCCGGTTGAGCCCTGATCCGAAAAATTGCTGCCACAATCTGGTTTGACCGGGTGATAAGGAAAGGTGTGGTGATCATTGTCAGCACAATAGTAACAATCAGAATCTGCGCCAGGACGGGATCCAGCAACTGACTGGCCAAAACAGCAGACAGGACAACGAAGGCTATTTCATCACCCTGAGACAGGGCTAGTGCCGTCTTCAGAGCCACCTGTTTTTTCTCGGAAATGACGATAATAAGGAAAAGAACCAGTGCCTTCATGACCATCAGGCCAAGACCCAACAGCACGATGGTCAACAGGTTCTGCACCACGACATTCAGGTCAATCTGCAAGCCCACTGAAACAAAAAACACACCGAGCAACAGGTCTCTGAACGGAATCAGGTCGGCCTCAACCTGGTACTTGTAAATCGTGTCAGCGATCATCATTCCAGCGATGAAACCACCGAGTGAATACGAAAAACCAAAATAGTGGGCAAGATAGGATGAACCTACAACGGTCAATAAAATTGAACCCATGTAGATTTCTTTGGAGTTGGTATTCGAGACAATACGGAACAGGTGTCCGAGCATGTATTTTCCGATAACAAACAAGATACCCAGTACGATGATGGCATCAAGTGCCGTTTGACCCAATAACGCTGCCAGGCTTTTATCCGTGGTGGTAAATATGGTTACCATCAGCAGGATGGGGACCACTGCGATATCCTGGAAAATCAGGATACCGAGTGAGCTGCGCCCAACATCCGACTTCATCTGGCCGTTCTCGTTTAGCATTTTCAGGACAATGGCGGTTGAGGAAAGCGCCAGTGCGGAACCTATGATAATGGCACTCTTGATCTCAAGATTAAAACCCAGGTGGGCGATGCCCCCAAGTAGAATCGCAGTACCAACCACCTGCGATAAACCAAATGCCAACACCTCTTTCTTCATTTCTCTGAGCCGGGAAAATGAAACATCCAGGCCGATTGTGAACATCAGAAAAACGATGCCGAACTCTGCCACTTGCTGCAAACTGGTATCAGCCCGGGTATCGATATCAAGAAATGAACCGATCAGGATACCGGTTATGATGTAACCCACCACGGTTGGCATACCAAAGCGCCGCAATAAGACATTCAGTGCCGTCGCCAAGGCCACAGCTGCCAGGATAATCGGGACCAGGTTTTGCATTAATGCAGCATTGGTAAGCGCAAGTCAGCAGCTGGCTTTCGATGCTGATTGAGCATTGGCCCTAAGCAATTGAGCAAAATCAGCTTGATGCCGGAACTGCTGCCAGTTTTTGATAATTGGTTCCGATTTTACCGAAAAGGCCTCTGAGCTGGTCCATGTGATTGGTCGCCGAAACCAGCACTGCCTTGTTACCGGCCTCCAGCTCCATCTCTGCACCAAGGTAGGACTGGCGGATACCCGACAGGCCTTTTCCATTATCCGAGGTCATATTGGCCAATAACTGCATATCGATGTCACTGTAGGCACTGGCCAAATCCTTTAATGTCAACAGGATGGCATCAAGACCCTCGACTGCAATCTGGGATAGTGAATGAGTTTTTTCATCTTCACTCAGCGTCTTGATCTCCTTTCCGAGGTTCTCAAGCACGGTATTCAATGTCACCAGTTGCTCCTGGTTGTCCAACAGGACATTGATCCTTTCGTAGAGCGCCGTTGTCAATGATGCGTCAGTCAGAATATCGTTGATAGCATTACCAATGATCTCGCTGAGTACATGGAAGGACTCATGAAAAGCCTTCAGATGCATGATATTTCTGCCCTCACGCATCGCATTGAATGACTGCGATATGACTTCCAGCAGACGTTTCTGCTCAAGTGCCACCGCTTCAATTGACTCGGCGGCCTTCATCTCTCCAATATCAGCCATAAAACGCAACTCGGAAGTTTCCTTGGCCAACAACCTGGAACGCTGGATCTGATCAACAATAAGTCCGGCGGTCTGGGTGTTGCCATCCAGCACCATTTGATGTTCAAAGCTCTCCAGTTCGTCTTTCTCCTGCTCGCTGGGAACCTTTGCGATTACCTTGATATTCGGATCAATCATGCCGATGGAAGCACTGGCACGTTTCACTTCGTCGATATCATCCAGTGCGAGAATGGTGCTCATGGCCTTTTGAATTTCAACCTGTTGCAAAAGCACCCGATCGGATACATCACCATAAACCGCACTTTTGCCCTGCTCGCGGGCCTTTACAAAGTCATCCGTATCATCGGTAATGACCACGTAATTGATCCCGGCTTCATCGAGAAGCCTGGAAACCATCTGTCCAAAATTGCCAAAACCCAGCAACACCACGTGACCACCGAGCAAGGTGGCCGCATCGAGATGGGCTGGTTGCATCTTGGTCCGGAAGACCATTCTTACAATGTTGTCGGACTGGTCGATCAGGAATGGTGTCGCGATCATCGTTAAAACGATGGTGACAATCAGGATCTGTACCGGAGCGGGGTCCATCATCTGGTTGGCCAGTACCATAGACAAGACGACCAGGGCGAATTCGCCGACCTGTGACAGTGTCAGGGCCGTCTTCAAGGCTATCTGCTTCTTCTCGGAAATAGCAACAATGAGGAAAAGAACCAGTGCTTTCAAAATCATCAGACCGAGACCCAACAGCACGATGGTTAGCAGGTTTTGTACAACGATGTTCAGGTCTATCTGCAAACCCACCGAAACGAAGAACACACCAAGCAATAAATCCCTGAAAGGAATCAGGTCAGCCTCGACCTGGTACTTGTAGATGGTGTCGGCAATCATCATGCCGGCGATGAAACCGCCGAGTGAGTAAGAGAAACCGAAGTAATGTGCCAGGTAAGAGGAACCCACGACAGTCAGTAAAATGGATCCCATGTAGATTTCTTTCGAATTGGTATTCGAAACGATGCGGAACAGATGTCCAAGCATGTATTTTCCGATGACGAACAAAATGCCCAACACGATGACTGCATCGAGTGCAGTTTGACCCAGTAGCGCCCCCAGGCTCTTATCCGTGCTGGTAAATATGGTCACCATCAGCAGGATCGGAATCACCGCGATATCCTGGAAAATCAGTATTCCCAGGGCACTTCGCCCGACTTTCGTCTTGATCTGGCCACTCTCGTTGAGCATCTTCAGGACGATTGCCGTGGATGAAAGGGCCAGGGCCGAGCCAATGATGATGGCGCTTTTGATCTCTATCCCAAAGCCGAGGTGTGCAATTGCACCCAGCACGACCGCCGTGCAAACCACCTGGGACAGGCCATATGCCAGTACCTCTTTTCTCATTTCCTTGAGGTGAGAAAATGACACCTCAAGGCCGATCGTGAACATCAGGAAAACAATGCCAAACTCGGCAACATGGTGGAGCGTGTCATCGCCATGTGCATCGAAATGCATTACCGAACCAATGATGGCGCCGGTGATGATGTAACCGACGACCGTCGGCATATTGAAGCGTCGCAAGAACACGTTAAGCGCTGTAGCAAGCGCAACTGCGACCAGGATGATCGGGATCAGGTTTTGCATTTTATTCTAGTGGTCCTGTTAATATATGATTAAGAGTTTCATGGTGTTTCCCATGCAAAATGGGCGAACAGTACTTAGTATCGTTATAGTGCTTTAATCATTAAGTTGTTCTGCACAGATTTATGTGATTATATCCAAAAACCCAAGCGCCATCCTGTTGATCCGAATCAATTACCCGGCACTTAATTGGTCTACTATGACGAGCGTAACAAAAATGAGCTGTTACAATTTAGCTGTTCCGAAAACTCTGCAGTTGCAGCAGTTCTTCGCGAATGCCTTGCTGACACCTGTTAAAAGGCAGCCTGAGCTATCGTCATAAAATGGTCCGGGTCGAGGAGCCTTGAAGTTTGAGACTTAATATGAAATTGCTACCAACCTGGCTAGTGACCATTTTATCAGTGTTTTGTACGAGTGTTTTTGCACAACAGGTTCCATTGACCGAAGTCGAGCAGGCGTGGATTTACGACAACCCCGTCATCCGCGTTCACAATGAGATGAATTGGCCTCCCTTCAATTTCAATGTTGAAGGAAAACCCACCGGCTTCTCCATCGATTACATGGATCTACTCGCCGCTTCCGTCGGCCTCAAGGTGGAGTATGTCAGTGGTCCTGCCTGGGATGAGTTCAAGCAGATGGTGCAAAGCGGTGAACTCGACGTGCTGCTCAATGTGGATACCTCACCGCCGGTACCGGAGTATGTCCTGCTGACTGATAATTACGCGTCCATGGCA
>JAOUCZ010000228.1 GCA_029859505.1 Lysobacterales bacterium
ATGGTGATGTTCTCCGGTCAGGGTACCAAAAGGCAATCATGGCATCAGGACTGTCACCTGATGATCCGTGTAAGTTCAATATGAACCGGCTGGTTTACACGATGGACATCAACGCTGACGTTGGCGTGCAAACCGCAGTGGTACCGGGTTCACACTTGCGAGGTTTGCTGCCAGCAGGCAAGGCGGGAAATGACTTCGATGACAAGCTGGTATTGGAACCTAAAAAGGGTACTGTCATATTGTTACATGGTCATACCTGGCACAAAGTTCTGCCGGTATACGGCAAATACCGTGTTTCAACCAACTACCGCAGCGCGCCCAAAAACACCCCTAAAGGTATCACCGATATCTGCGTCTACCAAAACATGCGCTATCGCTTCTCAACCAGTTCCGTAGTCGAAGACCGCACATAGGCCGAAAGGGTCAGACTCTATTTACAGCTGTTGTTGATTCACTGCGCTGAGGGTAAAAGGCCCTATTACGTAGTTTCAGAGCACCTGCACAACAATCATTCCCATACCTATCAGCCCACCGAAATAAGCCAGGCTTCTCAACACCTTAACACCACCAATATATAATAATGCGTAAGCCAGGCGACTAATTAAAAAGAGCTGGACGCCCAGGGCACTTAATTCACCCATTCGGCCCGAGCTATAGGCGATCAGTACCAGGCAGGCAAACGGCAGTAAACTTTCAGCCATATTCACATGCGCGCGCTGCGCCCGGCCACCCCACCCCGGCACTTCGGGAATAACACTGCGGTTTCCCAAACCCCAGGCCACACCGTTTTGAATGTCAGCTGCCAGTGCAGCCACTAAAATCTGGGCCACATACAATATTGATGCCCATAGCAACATGGTAAGTTCTATTGATACCTCATTCATGAGACTAAACTCCGTTAAAAATTGAACCGATATGCTTTATCAAACAGTGTATCTGGCACTGCATTTTTGAACCACTGTTCAATCCATTTAAGCAGCCTCTTTGTTAAAGACCAACCTGACTTCAAGGTGAGCGCCGATTGCTGATGCGGAGTTTTTAAAGTTTCCAGGGTTACGGACTCATTGACCGGCTCGAACAAGCTGTCGAGAGCTGAACGACTTGTCTCTGATACTCAAATAAAAGTTTTTCAACTACACTGGCTATATGAAACCACCTAACGCGACAGAACCGTGTTCTTGAAAAGACTGGCAGGCCACATCCGCAAGCAGGACTGGTTCATTGTATTGATCGAATTACTGGTTGTAGTTGTTGGGCTGATGATGGCCTTTCAGCTCGATCGCTGGTGGGAAGACATTGGTGATAAGAAGCTGGAACGAGTTTACATTCAGCGACTGATCGACGATATCGAGTCCGATATCCCGAAACTGGAAAGTGCCATACGGCTTGCCGATATGCGTAAGGACTACGCCGAACTGCTCATGGATGTGGCCGGGAATCCCGCGGTTGCTGCACAACAACCGGCATCCTTTCTTGTGGCTGTGGACCAGGCTTCTTTTACTTTCTCACCGGCATTGAGAAAGGCCACTTATGACGACCTTCGCTCCACCGGTAACATGCGTCTGATCCGTGATCCGGAAATAAAAACCCGGCTGCATGATTACTACAGCTTTGACGAAACACAATTACAATTTCGACCATTGCAGTTTTCTGTCGAGTTTCACCATTTCAAACTGGCCAACGGGGTTCGCAGCAACGATCAGGTCAGGTTCCGGCAGGACAAATGGATGCTGGTGGGGCCCAAAGATTCTGAGGAAGTAGAAAACACAGACCCTGGCAATCCCGACGAAGTAATGGCGGCAGCAGAGCGATTGAGCAATAGGCCGGAACTGGTCAGCTGGCTGACGCAGCTACGTGAATTGCAGATGGATCAGATGTTGACACACAAAAAGCGTATCGAATTCGCCAATGCCGCAATTGAATCTCTTAAGGGTTACGGCGAATCCAGATAGTAAAAAAAGGCATCATCACACGTGACCAGTAGCACTGTGCCCGCTGCATGTAGTACTTGTATCATTGCCCACACTTTCACAATTGCGCAGATGACATGAACCCTCTGGCGCTACTTATACAACGACTTGTTTTAATTGAACTAAGCACTGATCAAGGATACGAACATGAAGAAGATTTTTGCCATAAACCTCGTAATTATTCTGCTGCTTTCGCTAAGCGCTTGTGATTCCAGTACCGAAACCTCAACCGCTCAACAAAGTGCATCACCATCAAGTGACGTAACGGAGGCTCCTGTAACAGAACAGCTGGTAGAGCAACCGCCGATCATCGAGCGCAGCGTCCTGTTCGGCAACCCCCTGCGGTTCCAGGGGCGGCTCAGCCCCGATGGTACAAAGATGAGTTTCCGTGCACCGCTGGATGGCGTCATGAATCTCTGGGTGGGTGACCGGGGTGATTTTTCCAGTGTTAAAGCCATCACAAAGGACACCGGCCGGGGTATTCCGTCACATTTCTGGGCGCTGGATAGTCAGCACGTGCTGTACACGCAAGACCAGGGCGGTGATGAGAACTGGCATTTATACAGCGTAGACCTGGCCAGTGGAGAAACTATTGACCTGTCGCCGTACGAAGGTACCCAGGCTCGAATGCTTGCTCAGAGCGAGGAGGCGCCGGGTGTGGTTATCGTCGGCATGAACGACCGCGATCCCAAATGGCACGATATCTACAGCGTTGAGCTGGCGACCGGCGAACGCACTTTGCTGGTCGAGAACAACGGTTTTGCCTCAATTCTGGTTGACAACAATCTGAAGGTCCGCCTGGCTACCAGGGCAACCCCAAGTGGTGGTTTGCAGGTGCTATCCAGAAATGGTGAAGAGTGGGAAGAGCTTATCGAAATCGCTTCTGAAGATGTATTGACCACGAACATTTTGGGTTTTGACGAGGAAAACCAGGGCATCTACCTGCTGGATAGCCGCAATCGCAATACGGCGGCTTTGGTGCATATGAAGCTGGCTGACCAGGCACTGACCACCATCGCTGAATCTGATCGCACGGACGTCAGCAGCGTACTGATCGATCCGCGGTCACACAAACCGTTTGCCTATGCCGTAGACCTCATCAAGCCGGAATGGCATGCCATCAGCCTCGAATACAAGGATGTGATCGCCAGGTTCAACAGCCAGCTTTCGGGCGGCTCGCAGGTACTGGCGCAATCGTTGAGCAACCAGTTCTGGACGGTTTACACAGATGAAAGCGATAGCTCACCGATCTATAAAGTGTTTGATGCGAGCACCGGTGAATTCAGCGAACTTTTTGTCACCAACCCGATTCTGAACGAACAGCCTCTGGCCAAAATGCATGGTGTGGTTATTCCGTCGCGCGATGGTATGGATCTGGTTTCCTACCTCACGCTACCGCTGGAATCCGATGCGGACCAGGATGGCAGACCCGCCAGTCCGGTTCCGATGGTTATGCTGGTCCACGGCGGTCCCTGGGCCCGCGATACGTTCGGCTATTCAGCGAGCGTACAATGGTTGGCGAATAGAGGCTACGCAGTTTTGCAGGTCAATTTCCGTTCTTCCACCGGCTTTGGCAAGGATTTCCTGAACGCCGGTAACAAGCAATGGTCCGGTGCTATGCACAATGACTTACTCGATGCCAAAAAATGGGCAGTTGAGCAAGGCATCACCTCTGCGGATAAGGTGGCCATTATGGGTGGAAGCTACGGCGGATACGCGACCCTGGTGGGTCTGACATTCACACCCGATGAATTCAGTTGCGGCGTGGACATCGTAGGGCCGTCCAACCTGGTCACATTACTCGAGTCTATTCCCCCGTACTGGGAGTCCTTCAGGAAGGTATTCGCGCAGGCCATTGGTGACCCGGAAACGGAAGAGGGTCAATCGCTGTTGAAAGCGACCTCCCCGCTCACCCATGCCGACAAAATCACGAAACCACTTTTGATTGCCCAGGGTGCAAACGACCCCCGCGTCAAACAGGCAGAGTCTGACCAAATTGTCTCGGCAATGGCAGAGAAAGGTATCCCGGTAACCTATGTGCTTTACCCGGACGAAGGTCATGGTTTTGCAAAACCGGAAAACAACCTGTCTTTCTTCGCGGTAGCAGAAGCATTTCTGGCCGAGTGCCAGGGCGGCCGTTACCAGGAGTTGGGTAATGACTTTGAAAACTCCAGCATTCAAATTCCGCATGGAGCAGAATTCATTCCGGGTATTGAAGGCAAACTCTGATAGAAGATAAAAGCGGCCGGATACATTCTTACAAACAGGTATCCGGCCGTTTTTTAATTATGTAAAAAAAAGGAGACAAAGATTGATATAGACTATAAAGACATAGCTCGGTAAATCGTTTTCTGGAAAAGCGCTTAAAACAATGAAGAATATTCTTGAAGAACTGAAAGAGCGAAAAATCTGGCGAACGCTCATTGCATATCCGGGTGTGTCTTTTGTTCTGTTACAGGCCGTCGAGTTTTTTATCAACAACTATGATCTGGATGCCCGCTATTTAAGCGCGACCTTTATTGCATGTATTGCGTTTTTACCGGTCGCACTGATCTGGAACTGGTATCACGGTGAAACCGGCCATCAAGATTTTCGCAAATCCGAAATCGGTGCTTATGGCCTGTTTACACTGGTAGCGATCTCGTTGGTGGGTTGGTTTTGGTTAAGCACAGATCGGGCAGCCCCATCATTGGCCTCCCCGGTTGCGCCCGTACGCTCAATCGCAGTCATGCCATTTTTTAACCCGGGAGAAGACGCCGGGGTGCAATACCTGTGCGATGGTATTGCCGAAAGCCTTATCAACTGGCTGGCTGCCCAGGACGCCGTAAAAGTGAGCTCAAAATCGGCGTCATTCCATTTGCGCGAAGATGCTGGTGATGCGATGGAAATTGGTGAGCGTCTTGGTGTTGATAGTGTTCTTCAGGGCAAATTGGAAAAGGTGGGTGAGCAAATCGTGATCTCGGCGTCGTTAGTAGACGCACGTGATGGCAGTCAGATTTGGGGCGAGCGTTTAATGCGGCCCGACAGCGAACTGTTGTACCTGGAGCGTAATATCGTTGATGCAATTACAGCCGGGCTGAAGATAAAGGTTACTGATCCGGAATCAAAGCTGGCTGCATCGGGCGGCACAGATAACCCTGAAGCATACGAAAAATACCTGCGCGGTCACTTTTTAATTCAGGCCACCGAAGCAGACTCGATCGATGAAGGCCTTGAAGAGCTGCGTGCCTCTATTCGTCTTGATCCAGGCTTCGGTTTGCCTTATGCAGATATTGCCGACGCGCTGGTACAAAAAATTTACTATTCGATAGAACGTTCACCGGAATTAGTGGGAGAGGCCAGGACTGCCGCAATGTCTGCAGTGGCACTGGCACCGGAGTCAGCCGAGGCACGCACGGCACTGGCCAACATTTTTACGTATTTCGATTTTGACTGGGCTGCGGGCGAGCAGGTCTATGAAGAGGCCATCGCGCTGAACCCGAACAGCCCTGTTCCTTATCATCGATACTCCGACTTTCTGTGGCTGACGCTGCGCACCACACGTGCACTGGAAATGGCCCAAAAGGCGGTGGAACTTGATCCGATTGACTCAAGCTCTTTGCATGCGGTGGGGCTATCAAACCTGATTGCTGGAAGTTTTGACGCCTCGGCAAGGGCATTTGGCGAATGGAATCGTTTCCACCCGCAAAGTACCTGGTCTTATGTGAAGTATGCATATGCATTGTCGCTTAACGGGCAGTGTGATATCGCCATGGAACGGCTCGCAGCAGTCCGACAGATGACAAATGATGAAGCTTCGATGTTAAGGGAGGCATGGATGGCGGGGTCGTATAACTTATGCAATGAGCAGGTGTTGTTTGCGCGCTCAACAGAACGAATAGAGACCGACTTGGCGGAGGATGGCGTGGGGGACCCGATCGCAGTAGTCTGGCTGAGGTTAATGCAGGGTGATGTCCAGAGCAGCATTGATATCATTCAACAGGCCATTGATTCACGAAGCGACATGGTTCCGTTTATTAAACTTTTCGGACTCGATATCTGGGGCTCCGAAGGCTTTAAAGCACTTGGCCGCGATCCCCGTTATATCCAGATGGTGGAAGCATTGAATTTTCCGGCAGTCGAAAATTAGACGCCAAAAAAAAGGACCAGGAAAATGTATGCAGCCTCTTTAATTGTAAATGGGCCACTCATCAAGTCATGACTTTACCCACTGTGCAGCGGTGATTCACTGGGGTAGTTTGTGCC
>JAOUCZ010000229.1 GCA_029859505.1 Lysobacterales bacterium
CACGGGGTTGATCACATTGATACCACCCTGTATGAAGGTGGATTCACCCCAACTGACAACCTGTCTACCCAGGCGCCAGTTCAGGAAGCGCTCACCAACTTCGTTCTCTCCCCAGACATACAAATCAAGCAACCGAAAGTCCTTGCCAACCCGATCAATTGCATCATCGGAAAGGAAGTCCTTGTTGTGATTCTCAAAATCGTAGAACCCCATAAAACGGGTAAAAGCACCATAGTTTTTATAGCGCACATCCAGTTCCGATGTGAACTTGATGGTGTTGGCAACCAGGTCACCACTGTCCGGGTAGTTTCGGTTGCCGTCATCGCTGTTGACTGACCAGCGACCCGGCGCCAGGCGTTTCGCGGCATTGTCCCCAGCGACAATAAAAGGATTGATATAAGCCTTACCGACATAATCTTCATCCAGATCACCGGCCCGCCAGATTGCACCATAACTTATCGTGGTATCAAAACTCCCGGACCACTCACCATTGGAAAACTCGATGGCGTTGGCCGTGGTGCTGCCAAGGGCCATCAATGTGACGGCAAGCGCACCGGGAAGCAATTTGCGTTTCCAGCTTTTGTCTGCCAAATGGGCGGAAGCTGGCGTGTGTCTATTTATGAGCTGTTTTGCTGTTTTCATTTTCATCTCCCACTCCCTACTTGAGCCTGGCCGATGGATCATATCTCTTGTCTAACTCAAGCCTGCTCGCTTTCCTGTTAATAACTCCAGGCCGCTTCTTGCTTCTATCAGCGCTTGGTTTCTTCTTCTCAGTCAGGCTACCAACCGATTCGGATTCTTGCATCTGCATTACCGGTGCCATTGTGCTTTCGTCGGTGACAACAACGGCACCACCGAAAGATCCAATGAATGTCGCTGCCTGATTCTGCATTTCAAAAAACGCGGCTGGTGAATCTGTCGGGCTTAACCATGAGCCATGTGTCGCAGGCGGTACAAACCGGCCTGCAGCGCGCAGCCCTTCTGCACTCTGCTGGGTGCTGCTGTAAGCGTCCAGTCCCATCACCTTGATCATTGGCTCCGTGCCGCTAAGCGGTGCATTAGGCACAAAATTTGGAACCACCTGGTCGTTGATGACTTCATGCACTAAAATCGGTGTTTTGGCTGCAGCCTCGGCTGCCCAGTTAATTGGATCAGCTGAATCCCAGACAGTCTGCCAGACGAGGAAAAACAACTCGTATTCCGCTGTTCCCGGTAAAACTCCCTTGGTTGCCAGACCCGCCCGGATGCCCGGTCGGAATGTGGGTGAATATTCCAGGAAGCGCGAGATGCCACCGCCACCCACTGAAAGGAGGGAGCGCGTCACCAGCGGCTCAATAGCGGTGAAATCCACACCGTGCATAGCGCCCCATGAAATACCTGCGTAAGCGATATTGGAACCGTCGGTATCCGGTGAACCATCACCATCAAAATCCATAGACGCTATCGAAACGGCCAGTGCAGACAAATCGGCCACACCCTGTCGCAGACCGTCTCGTCCGACCAGCATGTTGGATAGAGCCACGGGAATAGTGTGAGTGCCCGAAGGATCAATCAAGCCATCCGGCCCGGGCGCTCCGGTCGTGTTATCAATATAGTCAACGTCAAAGGTACGTTCGTTCGCAAGCGGTGCAAAAGGCGTATTTTCGATCCAGAAACCAGCAAGCGCCGGCGTGGCGTCCGGACTTATGCCATGCATGGGAAAATCCATGGCGATCGCCGCGTAACCCGCTGCAGCGAAGCCATCAGCGGCGGCCAAAAGATCCATCCGGCTCCTCGTGAGGCCGTGGCCGAATATCACGACCGGCCAGCCATTGGCCGGTTTGGCCTGACCCCTCGGTATCGTTATCAGCAAGGGTACCGTTTGCATACCTGTGAGAACCGGTATTGGATTCGCTATTGTTATATTGGTAGAAGTAGGATCAAGACCAAACTGATCAAAAGGCGGTACATACGCGCCAGGGGCAGCTTTCCAGAATGTGTTCAGCGGTGCGGTGGGATTCTCGGCAGAAGGTATACCCGCGTAATAGGGTATCGTGATGATACCCATGGATATACTGGCCGCACCCGGCGAACCGGGAATCAGGTCACTGGTAATATAAGGTGTCGGGGCAATTGTTGTTGGCGCCGGTTGTGCAAAGGCCCGCAAAGTTTTCAAAGTCCGCGTAATCGACTGGGTCTGAGCGGTCCAGGCGAGAACGATGTCGGCAGGATCAATACCGTATGCCGCAGCGTTCAATTCCATACTTTGTATAACCTGCCTGAACAATTCAAACAGCGCCGCTAATTCATTATCAAACAAGTCATTGGTGCTATTACCGTTTTCGTCTACCCACGGGACCGAGGTCTTTCCAAAATTGTAGGCTCTATCCGGAGTCGCATCATTGCCCTCAGTATCACGAATGTCATTGGTCAATACCGCCATGTAGGAGGTATATTCCTTAAGTGGTTTCAGCGGTAAAATGGCGATCTGGCTTTCACCGGCGGGAACAGCGACGTAATCTACGCCGGGGGTCAATTCCCTCACGATGCCGGTCACAAAAAGAAATTGAGACATAGTGACCTCAAACATCCTGACAGACTGACCGGTCGTAACCGTGGTTGGATCAATCAATCCCGGGGTATTGTTGTCGTAGGCTCCCGTCGGGTTGGCCGCAAAACTGGTAATCCACTTTTCTGTTGTGCTGAACCCGTCCAGCGCATTGAGCGCCACTCGCGGATTCGAAAAATCGTTGGGGTCTTCCACCGGGGTATTGAGTGTCAAGTCAGCAGGCCCCATCAGGTTGCCTTCCGCGTCAAGTGCGAAAAACCCCAGGTTGGATGGATATGGCGCCACCGCTCTGCCACTGGATCCAAACGGATCAAAACTCGCCGTCAGAACATTGGTAACAATAGTGCCATCCTTGTTGGTCGCCGGCTCATGGTGAGCACTAACATTGATCGCAGCGAATGAGAAGGCCACTAAGAGAAGTAGAAGGATTAAACATTTTTTCATTTTCAGTTCCCCAGATAAATATACAAAGCAACATGTCGTTATCCGAAAATATCGGCAGGGACAACAACCGGCTATGGGCAAGACTGAATTTATATTCTGGAAAGGTCCAGACAGATAGTTTTTTCCAACGGCAGTCGAGGCCCAAGCGCCCGGTTATCCGCTCATCATACGGCAGAGTTGACTAAAACAAAAACCTTCAATCATTGTTATTGATCTAAGTCAATTTAACGACCTTGCAAATTTCACCTGTCAGGTTGCTGTTTCTAAACTTTTTTTGCGGAGTTTTGGTAATCCGCAACCGTTGCTTGCTAAACTGCGGCATCCGTCAGGAGGTCAATGAAAAAGTGTCAACCATCGATATTCACGCATTTCACACACTCAGCCACGAAGAAGCGCTGAATGCCGCAGACGAATTATCCATCGACCTGGCGAAAAAATTCGGCATCGATTATGGCTGGGACGATGAAGTGATCCACTTCGAACGACCGGGGGTCAGCGGACAAATTCAGGTGCAGGAATCTGAACTCAGAATCCAGGCCAACCTGGGCCTGATGCTAATGATGTTAAAAACACCCATCGAACAGGAAATCACCCGTTACCTAAAAGAGCACTTCGGTTGTAGTTTCGACGTGGTGTGAATAATCAGCGAGACGCCTTAGAACGGATTTTGATCACCGGCGAATAACCGCAAACTGACTTTATCCTCGTTATTCCAGATGGTTTCGATGAACTCGGTTCCATCACCCATTATCTGAAATGCCCTCAACCCCTGTTCCAGAAATGTTTGCAATAAACCAAAACCGGCAGCGCGTGCCGGACCCCTGAGTGTACGAATCAGGAACATCACGAGGCGGTGGTGAACCAGTTCATTCAGTTCCAGGCCCAGGTGGCCGATTAACTCAATCTGCCTTTTGCGATCCAACGGGCGTCCACAACTACGGTAGATTTCACCGTAACGACTCGTATTCAATTCATTCCAGCCTGAGGCTTGCAGCGCGAGGGTCATGTCCATGTCGAGACTCAAACTCAATGACTGAAGCTCAAATGCCTCGGCCAGCGCCAACAACATATCCTCACGCAGCATTCTCACCATCACCGGTAAAACGCGCTCCATCTGTTGGTCACGTTCACGGAAGTTCAGACCTCCATAGAGTTCGGCCAGGAAAAAATCACCGGCTGCGCTATAACGGTCCTGGCTGATCAGGTCACGGTAACTGTTTGAAAGCCGTTTACGTTGCCAGACCTGTAACAACTCCAACTCAGCATGCGGGAAGCCGGGCTCATCAAAACGGTTGGCAAGCTCATGACTGTCAGTCAGAGCCCGCCTGAGGTGGTCTGCATGTCGTTTCACTGCAATATTTTTGCGCCGCTGGATGACATAAACAAGCACCAATCCATACAACTGTTGTGAATATGCTTTTTATATGGCGCCACACTGGTCAATCGCAAGCGGCAGGACTAGAATTGACGCCACTCATTGAGGCTACGAAATATGCTAACGATACATCAGGCCCAGACGCCCAGGAAACAATCCACTGCTACAACCGGCCTGGCCATTGCAGGCGGGGGACCGGTGGGTGCTATTTACGAACTGGGTGCGCTAAGGGCGCTGGATGAGAGCATCGATGGGTTGAAATTACATAAACTGGATGTTTACGTAGGTGTCAGCTCGGGTGCCATCATTGCCGCAAGCCTCGCCAATGGCATTTCAACTGTTGAGATGTGCAGGATTTTCACGGGCCAGGAATACGCCACTGTAAGTTTTGACCCCGAACGTTTGATGCGGCCAGCTTTCAAGGAATACATGGAACGCGCCACTATGCTGCCTGCGGTCTTAACCAAAGCCTTGCTGAAGATGTTCCGGCATCCCGGCTCTGCCAATATCTCGGAACTGGTCAGCCAGTTGGGAACCATCATCCCAAGTGGTGTCTTTGACAACCAGGCTATTCACGATTTTCTGGAACAGGCATTCAAAGCCAATGGACACAGCAATGAGTTCGATGACCTGAAGTGTGCTTTGTATATCGTGGCCGTTGACCTCGATAGCGGTGCCGCCGTGCGTTTTGGCAGCAAAAAACATCGTAATGTCAGCATTGCACGTGCCGTACAGGCCAGTGCCGCCCTGCCAGGCCTGTACCCACCGGTAAAGATCGATGGTCACTATTATGTCGATGGCGCATTGCGCCGAACCCTGCATGCATCGGTTGCCTTGAATAAGGGTGTGGACCTGCTCATTGGTGTTAACCCCCTGGTGCCATTTGATTCCGGCGAAAAAGGCCTGAACGCCAGCGTATCCGACCAAAGGCTCAACCTGGGTGGGCTACCATTAATTTTGTCACAAACATTTCGTGCACTGATCCAGTCTCGCATGGAGGCAGGCTTCCGGAAATACTACAGCAGCCATCCTTTTGCCGACCTCCTTCTTTTGGAACCGCACCGTCAGGATGAGGAAATTTTCTTTACCAATATCTTCAGCTACAACTCTCGCAATGCACTTTGCGAACATTCCTACCAGGTGACCCGTAAAGACCTCCTGGCCAGGCACAAAGAGCTAAGCCAGGTGCTTGAAAAGCGGGGTTTGTCACTCAACCTGGACTTGCTCAGAGACAAGGAACGAACACTTGCTGACAGCATTGGCGAAAGCCGGTCAAGTCACGCTTCGGTGGCACGCAGCCTTTCCAGGGTTCTGGATGATCTCGACGAGCAACTGGAAGACTGCAAGGTAAGTTAGGTTTCGCTATTTCTCTGCAACCCAACCGGCATCTCATTATGAAAAAAAACCTGTCCGTTAACGGTTTCTTTGTATTACTGACCGGTCTTTGTTTTTTGCTGCAGACCGGCACCATTCCGGCACAGGAAAATTCAGACGCACAGCAGCAAAGCCCCCCATCCAGACCGCAGGTCGACCTGATCATCAAGGGCGATCACATCGTTAGCATGGACACCAGTGGATCTATCTATAAAGATGCAGCAGTGGCGGTGAATGAGGGCCTTATCGTTGCGATCGGCCCCGCCAGCGACATTCTTTCTAACTACCAGGCAACCCGAATATTGGAGGGGGACAATCGAGTCGTCCTGCCGGGCCTGGTCAATGGGCACTCACATGCAGCGATGACCCTGTTGCGCGGTATGGCCGAGGATATGGCCCTGCTGGAATGGCTGACCCAATACATTTTCCCCGCAGAGATCGAGTTTGTAGACGCCGAGTTTGTGCGAGTTGGC
>JAOUCZ010000230.1 GCA_029859505.1 Lysobacterales bacterium
ATTGGCCTCCATAGCAAATTCCAGTTCAAAGTGACAGACCCTGCAGGTGTAGCGTGTCCTGTGTGACCAATGGGAAAAAGAAACCGTGGGCATCGTCATATCAGCGGTCTGCCGGGATATCAGGACATTACCGTATTGCGATGGGTGTGGGAGTGGAGGAAGGTTATAAAACTGCGACGAGGCGCTCGCTGCACCGAGTGCAAACAACACAAAACCAGAAATCAGTAAACTATATCTCCGCATCAGTCTTCGGTTATCGTCTTAGTATACTGGTGAGGAATGGCAAAGCAGGCAATCCATGTTGGTAAAAGCAACTTTTCCATGACATGCGCCACAGTATTTTCCATCAAAAATATCTTGCATGCTAAATACGGTGCTGGCTTTTTTGATATTGAAAATTTGTGGATGGCAAAGCTCACATCCGTTCCATACAGCATGTTTTTCATGAGAAAAGATGATATCTGGCATTTCGACAAATTGGGCATCCATTTTAAAGTTATCCGGACCCTTGAGCTTGCTGCGCTTGATCGAGACTCCTTCCAGGTAGTCGTTTAGCTTGATGAGCCCAAGCTCCTCTGCTTTTAGCCAATCAACCCGGTTACCAAACCGGGAACGCGGCAAACCCTTTACAAACTCATGAAAGTCCTGCTCTGGCTTGATGCTCTTACCCAGGGAATGGCAGCGATCACAGTTGGAGTTATCCTGCTCATTGGCGTTCTGTGGCTTTACAGTGAACGCTATTTTGCCATTATGGCAGGCACCGCAGTACAGTCCATTTCTATTGTCTTCCTCCCGTACCATCGTTTCACCGGTAACCATCGCGAAGCCCAGGTCAACATGGCATAGCCTGCAAGTGTAATCGGCGCGATGGAGCCAATGAGAGAAAACCACGGGGGCGATGCGGGCTTCTTCGGAGAAATTATTTATAACCACATTACCGTATTCTTGCGGCTTTGGCGCACGTTTTTTGGTTCCGAATGTCTGGGCTGCAACAGTTGTAACAAAGAGAAGGGATACCGCTATTAAAACCAGCTTCCTATTTTTCATACACACCTTTGCTGCTCTTCATTTGCCTGCAGTACTATGAGGATTAGGATAAGGGCAAAATTTTGCGAATTCTACCGAAATTGATTAATTCCTTGATATGTGTCAGGTATTTTGCGGATATATGCTCTTTCAGCGTTGCAATTGATGTGGGTCATTATTGTAAATGATGTAGGTCATATTTAATCCGCTTCAACAGGTAAAAATTGCGACAGTGGCAAGGACCCTTCCTGTTAATTATTGAGTCACCAGAGTTTAAGCAAACAACAATTCCGCTGGTCAACAGCGGGCTTTGTTTATCCAATACTACTAACCAGAATGTTTAAAAGCACCTGGGAATTCAGCCAACCCCATAACCTCAATCAACTCAGCTAACATACACTTCACTACCAAGCTTCAAATTGTTGAAACATCGTTTCATACGCCTGGTAGCTTACTTCCTGCAAGAGACCATGCTCTGGCCATCGGTTTTGATGTAAATCAATTTATTTTTTGATCTAGGTCAAAGCAAAACATCCGTGCATTTAACATAATTATTCAGGCAACTCACACGAGCACATTTCAGCAAGGGAATAACAGGGTAACGAAAATGAAATACAGACCAGCAAGCATATTACTCAGCATACTTTTATTATCACTCGCGGCCACCAGCAGCCTGGCCTCTCAGTGCCCCTCCGACAACGTTGTTATTAATCCGATTTTGTTCGAGTGGACACATCACCCGGTTTCAGAAAATAACCTGGAGGAGTATTGGAGCGGAACACTCGAAATGGGTGAGGCTACATTTACTATCAATGAGGAAACTTTAACTACCCGCGCCTACCGCCAGGCCGGTGGAGCCTATTCAATTCCCGGCCCAACCATCGTTATGGACCCCGGTAAAAAGTACGTGCTGAGGTTCAGGAACACACTCCCCTACCAGCCCAAGGTGATGGAACACAACATATTCAAGGATCCGAATGTCACCAATGTACATACACATGGTGTGCATATCTCTGGTGAAACACCGGCGGACGACGTAACACGTTTTTTTGAGGGCGGTTTCGGCGGGGATTATGTCTACGAAATACCAGATGACCATATGGGTGGCACCTTCTGGTATCACGCCCATCATCACGGCTCTACCTTCCTGCAGGTTTCCAGCGGCGCCTTTGGCCTGATGCTGATTGACGATGGTCAGGACAACATCCCCCAGCAGGTCGCAAATATGCAGGAAAAACACCTGGTAATGGGTTTTCTCGACCCGGCCGGCGCGGCAGGAACGGGTGGTGATACGCTTAACAGCGGTACGCTTCCGGCAACCTGGACCGCCAACGGCAAAGTAAACGGCAACGTCTGTATGCCGCCCGACACATGGCAACACTGGCGTATGCTGATCGCAGACCAGGATGCCCGGCTCGTTGATCTGGAGATAGGCTCGCAATGTGAAGTTGCGCTGATGTCCAGGGACGGGGTCTGGCGTACCCAGGTTCCCAAGGAGATCACCAGCAATGTTCTTACACTCACGGGTGCATCACGTGCCGACCTGGCCGTGCGTTGCAGTGCTGACTCCAGCATCACCGTGGGTGGAACCCAGGTGGCCCAGATTTTTGTTGATGGCGTGTCTGATGCCTCGGTCCACCCTTATAATAACGACGGCGTGTCGACCTGGGAATCGGATCGGCCCCCATATCTCAGGGATTTGAGGAATTTGCCAGTTGCTGATTTCGAGACAATCCGCATGGGTGCTCGTTCTGTGCTTGGAAGTAAATTCAACCCCGATGTCGCCAACCTTACCAAGATTGCGAATGGTGTTCAGGAGTGGTCATTAAAAGGCGCAACCAATCACCCATTCCATCTGCATATTTATCATGTGCAGGTCGTGGGCGATTGTGGCCCATACGAGGACGGCGAATATTATGATGTTATCGCCGGTGGCTGCACGCTGCGTTTCGACTTGGACCCCGAGACTTCCAGTGTTTACGATGGCCGTACAATTCTCCATTGCCATATCCTGGCGCATGAGGACCAGGGTGCGATGGGGTGGATGGATGTGGTCGGTGGTGAAGGGCCTCCCGAATTTCCTGTGAACCCGAATATCGGTAACGCTTACGACTTTTACTACCCACTGGACGCGGGGAACAATCCACCCGCTGACCCCAGCAACCTGGATGCGAGCGCAGCCTCAAGCAGCCAGATCAACCTGAGCTGGGACGATAACTCTGCCGATGAAACAGGGTTTGATATTGAACGGTCCCTGGATGGTGTCAATTTCGCGCTTCTCATGACAGTGGGTGCGAATACCATAAGTTACTCGGATACCGGGCTTGCCCCATCGACAACTTATTACTACCGGGTTCTGGCTTACAACGCGAATGGAAGCTCTGCATACTCAGCTACCGCCAGTGCAACAACCGGACCTGATGTCGCCGGAACCTCGGTCGATGTGGGTAGTATAGCCGTATCAACCGTTAGCCTCGGTAGGGGCCAGAGAAAAGGCAGAGCAGTAGTTGTTGTGATTGATGACCTGGGCACGCCAATCAGCGAAGCGGTGGTCACTGGCGATTTTATCGGTGACCTCAATGAGTCGAACCTGGCAAGTAGTGCAACCGATGGAAGCGGCAGCACGACTATTGAGACCACAGAAGGCGTCAAGGGTGTTAAATCGTTGAGTTTCTGTGTCACTGGAATCTCCCATCCTACGTTGACAGACTTTAGTGCAGCGCCCGGTACTGTATGCGGTACACTCTAGGAAAAACAATCACACTCAAAAGTCAAAGCGAAAGAAAACGCCGCCCAACCGGGCGGCGTTTTTTTATCCAGCGAAAACTCATACCCAAGCGGAAGAGCCGGTTGGAAAACCAGCTTTTCTTTTGATATCAAATAAATTATTCGCGATTACTAAACTTTGTAGGCATGTAACGACTTGCACTGACACAGCGATTCCAACTTATCGGGATCCGTTATCTCAACGGTGTGCCCTTTAACCTCGATAATGCCCTCTTTTCTGAAATCGTTGATCAAACGGGAAATGCTTTCGGGTGTTGTTGATATCAGGTCGGCTACTTCTTTTCTGGAAATGGTCAGGTCAAACGGGTTGGACCGGTAGAGAACATTACGCAAAAAGTAGAGCAACTCCGCAAACCGTCCGCTTATCTGTTTTGTTGTTAAGGAAAACATCCTGTCGTATGCCTGGATCAGGTTGGCATTCAATACCTCGATGATACCCTTGGCAAACCCTGAGTTTTCGAGAACCAGCTCTCTGAAAACATTGATGTCTTTCATACAGACTTCGGTATCGGTCATCGCCTCAACCGAGAAAGGAAAAACAGACCCGCTATAGAGTGCCTGCACACCAACAAATGCACCCGGCTGGGCAATACCAATGATGATCAACTCACCGTTGTTTTCCTGGTAAAGTTTTGCGAAGCCTTCCTTAATATAAATAATGTGCGACATGAGCATACCCTGCTTGCTCAACAGTTCGCCCTGCTTGAAAGACATTTCTACACGATGCTCATCCACCTTGAACAACTGTTCATCGGTAAGCTCCTGGAAAGCCTCTGACTTGTACTTACAAAATTTACAATCCACTTTGATCCCCCCCTGGCATCGACCAGGGTCTATCACCATTAAAAGTACTTTGCTGCAAAACCCCGGTGACATCAGGCTTCACTTCTGGTTTAGCCAGCATCCAACTGTCGTTCAGATTAAGTTAATACAGGCTGATTACCCGGTCTAAACCCGGAACATATTATAGCCCGTCCGGCCGGGACAGATGTTGACCTGCCCAATGAAATAAAGCCCTAACCGCCATCCAATTGTGCGTAAAACGCGGCGAGATCGGCGAGATCCTGAGCTTCAAGATCTTCGAAAAACCACAGCATCATTTCCGCTTTCTCGGAACGCTCACCTTTCTTGATAAGCGTCATCTGCTCAATGAGATAGTCTTCATCCAATCCGGCAAGCCTGGGGTATTCTTCATCACCCAGGCCTTCTTCACCATGGCAGTCGGAGCATTCGCCATTGAGTTCGGCACCCCGGGCAGGGTCGCCGGCGGCCTGGGCGGTTGTAGCCGCTGTTAACAATATGAACATGATGGCAAAAATTAGTATTCTTACGGGCATGGTTATAGCTCCTGATGTTACATTGTTGTAGCCTCAGTCATAAAAATACACTTACTGTTGAATGAAGTGTTGACTCAGATCAGTCAGCAGGTTGATATGAGACAATTATAATTAACCCATTGATTGAAGTACTTAACCAAAACATCACCGGATTATTGCCGGTTTTAATAATCCCGTTTACAAATTGAACCATTCATCGGAAATAAAGAATATGTTGAACTTAAGAAATTTTTGCGCCCTGCTCCTGTTTTTGGGCCTTATTTCCTGCGACGACCAGACAACAAAGCCTGCAACTGAATTGCAGCAATCCTTCAACGCCAACACCCAGGCAATTTCGGGGGTGGAGCTTCTGAAGTCCCAATTGGCCATGAACCCGAATGACTTCAACCTCTTATCCCAACTTGGTGATACCTACTTCGAATCAGGGCAGTATTTTGATGCCATACTGATCTACGACAGGGCAATTGCTGTGAATCCGATGTGCGCAGACTGCTATAACGACAAGGGACTCGCATCCCATTACGTGGGTGATACCCAAACCGCGATTGAGTCTTTCGACAAGGCCGTGGAGATAAACCCCGAATTTACCCACGCATGGCTGAGCAAGGGCTTTGTACTGGCGTCTGTCGGCAGGTACCAGGAAGCGATTGCGCCGCTGAACAGGGTTAAAGAACTGGATGGTGCAGGCAGTTTGGCGGCAGAGGCTGATAAATTCCTAGCAATGGTCGCAGAGAGAGGTGGTCAATAATCAAGTTTACTGGAATCAAAAGATGTTATAACAATTATCACGAAGTGGATTTGCTAGCGGTAGTAAAACCTGACGATTATGCCGGTCTCCAGGTCGATGACATAGGTGGCGCAACACCGATCGCCAGAAGCCCGTTCCGAAAAGTAAACATAAGCAATCGTACTGACAGGCCCGGTATAGTCCAAGTCCCTGGGTACCGTATTCAGAATAATATCGGGTTCCGCCTTTTCTGCTACCATAACTGAAACGTTTTGGCCTAGAAACCTGCTG
>JAOUCZ010000039.1 GCA_029859505.1 Lysobacterales bacterium
TCATTCATATGAATCACACCAACCCTCTACTTGACCTGGAAAGCAGCGAAAGCAAAACGGTTCAATCCAGGGGATTTAATGTTGCTGTTGAAGGCATAAAGCTTAATTTGTAGTCGGCAAAGGCGTAAAATCTTTTCGTAATATCTATAAATACTAGCCCGCTAACAGGAGCTAACCCCGTGACACCAGATTCCTTCATCGAAAGACTTGGCCGTGAAAAATCCAGCGCGATTTTACGCACTGATAACCAGGAGAAGGCTGCTAAAGCCATGGATGCTGCAATACGCGGCGGCTTCAATATCATTGAGTTCACACTGACCATACCCGGAGTGTTTGAGCTTGTTCAGGATTACTCCCGTCGAGAAGGCCTGGTGGTTGGAACCGGAACAGTAATGGATGCTGCCCAGGCGCAGCAGTCAGTAGAGGCCGGTGCCCGGTTTCTCGTTTCACCGGTAGTAGACGAGATTGTTATTGGAGCGGCAAATGAGCTGGGCGTAGCAAGCATGCCCGGCACACACACCCCTACTGAGATGTTACGTGCCCACCGTGCCGGCGCCCAGCTTTGCAAATTGTTCCCCTGCCCCCATGGCGGTCCGGACTGGGTACGCGCCGTTCTTGGCCCCATGCCCTTTCTGAAAATCGTTCCCACCAATGGTGCAGATCAGCACAATGCCGGAGAGTGGATAGCCTCGGGCGCCTTTGCCGTTGGATTCGTGGCCCCTTTATTTGCGGCCTCGGACATCGCAACCGGCAATTGGGATGCAATCGAAGAGCGTGCACGAAAATGTCTCGCTGCTGCGCAGCCTGGCACATAGGTTCCAGGACAGACCGAGCGCGATTAAGCATTACGCCAGTCCCTGCATTCAGACCCTTAAGTTAAGGTCTTCGTCAACACAAAGCAGGTTTACTTCTTTGGCGGTTTTGTCTTCTTCAGGAGGTCCCATATCAGCACGGCTGAAAGTCCGCCAATGACACCGGAAACATAACTCGGCAAGTAAAAACTGAATAATGCATGCCATGTAACACTGACTATGACACTAACGCCTACCACGGCTGCAAGTAGAATCAGGAAACGTTGCCAAAAGGGCATATTAATTCCTCTCAGATCAATGTGATGGAATCATACTAGACCATTGGCACCGGTATGGGAACACCCTGCCCTCCACATTGATACCAACAGCCCGATTCGGCAAAAGATGCAACCTGTGCTCACCGAAAAACACTCCAAGAATCTTATGAACCTGCAATTGCTATATTATGCTTACAAGACTATTTGCATATAAAAACTCTTAAGGAGAGATACATGCTGGGACTGATGCAGGATTATCCGTTACTGGTACAGACGATTCTTGACCATGCAGCACTAAACCACGGGAACCGGGAAATGGTTACCCGCTCAATTGAAGGTCCCATCCGGCGCCGAAATTATCGCGATCTGAGGATACGTGCATTACGGGTGGCCAAAGCCTTGCAAAAAGAAGGGATAGCACTTGGTGATCGTATCGCCACGATGGCCTGGAATACGGACCGCCATGTTGAAGTCTGGTATGGCGTCATGGGTCTGGGTGCTATCAGTCACACGGTTAACCCGAGATTATTTGTCGAACAACTGGTTTACATAATGAACCATGCGGAAGACAAAATACTGTTTGTTGACCTCACCTTTGTGCCTCTCGTCGAAGCGATCGCTGCCAAAATACCAAGCATCAAAAAATACATCATTCTGACCGATGAAACTCACATGCCTGAAACCAGCCTACCCAACGCACATGCCTATGAAACCTGGCTGGCCGCATCCGATGCAGATTTTGACTGGTCATCCTTTGATGAAAATACCGCTGCCGGTCTGTGTTACACCTCCGGTACCACCGGTAAACCCAAGGGAGTGCTTTATTCACATCGCTCAAATGTCCTGCACAGCCTGATGTGCAATCAACCCGACGTACTTGGAGTGGACTCGCGAGACAATGTTTTGCCTATCGTCCCGATGTTTCACGCCAATGCCTGGGCAATTACCTTTGCCATTCCGGCTGCAGGTGCCAGCTTGATCATGCCGGGAGCAGGTATGGATGGTAAAAGTATTTACGACCTTCTGGAGAGTGAAAAAGTAACTGCGTCCGCTGCCGTCCCAACCGTATGGCTGGGTCTTCTGCAACACCTTGCAGATAATGACCTGAAACTTCCTTATCTCAGACGTGTTTTGATCGGCGGTGCCGCCTGTCCGAGAATGATGATTGAAACTCTTGAAAACAAGTACGACTGCGAGGTTATCCACGGTTGGGGTATGACTGAAATGTCACCGATTGGCACAACCGGAAAACTGAACTACGCCACGCAGCACCTGCAGGGAAAAGACAAGATCAACCTGAAGCTCAAACAGGGCCGCACACCTTACCTGGTTGAAATGAAGATCGTTGATGATGAACACAATGACCTGCCACGTGATGGTAAAACTTCAGGTCATTTGCTGGTGCGAGGTCCCGCAGTTTCCAGCGGCTATTATAAGCATGACGAAAAGGTTCTTGATGAGAACGGCTGGTTTAACACCGGCGACATTGCCAATATTGACGAGCTGGGTTATATGCAGATAACCGATCGCGACAAGGATGTTATCAAGTCCGGCGGCGAGTGGATTTCATCCATTGAAATCGAAAATACCGCATTGGGATGCGACGGTGTTGCCGAAGCTGCCGTGATCGGTGTCGCCCACCCCAAATGGACTGAACGCCCATTACTGATAATCGTGCGAAAACCCGATTCAGAGGTCAACCGTGAAGATATCCTGGCATACCTGGACGGCAAGATCGCAAAATGGTGGTTGCCGGAAGCCGTTGAGTTCATTGATGAAATACCACATACCGCCACCGGTAAGATCCAGAAAATGAAGCTGCGTGAAAAGTTTGACGGTTATAAATTTTAGGCTCGAAAGCTTGCAGTGTATGACTCTTTACATACCATTCACCTTGACAATCTGGTGTAAATCAACCAACCTGCACCACTAGTCTGCAGGTGTCCTTCTGACTGCTCAGTCAGGGGATTAAACGGGAAGACGGTGAGCCGGATTACGGCAATTCCGTCGCTGCCCCCGCAACGGTAGGCGAAGGTATGGATCATTGCAGCCACTGTGTTTCGACATGGGAAGGCGATCCGTCATAAGCGATAAAATTATCGCTCTTCGCAAGCCCGGAGACCGGCCAGCAGTTTTATTCACTTGTGCATTCGCGGCGGGCGGAGTTTGGTGAGAACTGCTTCAACCGGCCCGCCCGGAACCAGAAACAGCCTCCCAGTCCCAAGCTGCTGCAAGCGGCACAGCATTGTACGTTCGGGTGAGATCGTGCTGGGAAAAAGACAATGAAAAAACAACACACCAGGACCGTTCCGGGTCTGGCAGGCCTTCTGTTAACAGCGTTATTCAGTCATACACTTTTTGCTGAAGATCCACTGGATCTCGAACACGTGCTGGTGACCGCACGCCTTCAACCCATTGCCATCGGCGATGTTGGCAGTTCTGTAACTGTTATTACAGGTGAGGAAATCGAGCAAAAGCAGGTTAAATACCTATCCGAACTTCTTAGAGATGTACCCGGTTTTTCAGTCAGCCAGGCTGGTGGTGCCGGGTCTCAAACTCAGGTACGGGTGCGTGGGGCAGAAGCCAATCAGCTTCTGGTGCTGATGGACGGTGTGCGCGCCAACGATCCGGCCGCCAGTGGTGAATTCCAATACCAGTTTGCGCTGACATCCAATATCGAGCGAATTGAGATTATTCGCGGCCCGCAAAGCGCGACCTGGGGTAGCGATGCAATTGCCGGCGTGATCAATATCATTCGCAAAAAGGACGTTGAGAACCAATATCTTTCCGGCCATGTCGAGGCTGGCTCATTCAGCTCATTCAACGCGAGCGTAGACGGTGGGTATTCGGGAGAAGTGTTTCAGATAACCGGGGGGCTGTCGTATCTGGATACAGATGGCACGAACATATCGCGAACCGGGAATGAAAAAGACGGTGCCGAGAACACCACCGGTAATATTGCTCTGGAATTTGACGCCGGCGAAGATTTCAAACTGCGTTTCTCCGGGCAATGGATCGACGCAACTTCCGAATACGATGATTTCGACAATTTTGATACGGGCTTACCTGAGGACGCTGACCGGGTGACAGAGACCAAGCAGAACTTTCTGACCGGCGAATTAGGATATGCACCCCGGACCAAGCCGTGGTCGGGTAGTTTTTCCGTCAACAGGATGGACTCGGACAACGACAACTTCAGCGACGGCATGTGGACAGGCTCCACTGCATCAACGACTCTCGACTATCGCCTACGGGCCGGCGTGGCTCTTGATGAGAAACAGAACCACCGGCTCGGTTTTGCATTGGAGCACGAGAACATTGATTTTTCCCAACGCGGTGAAGCAAGTATTTACGGTGATCCAAATCAGGATCAGTCCTACGACGTAAACAGTTATGCAATGGAATATATCGGCAAACCAACTACCGCACTTAGTTGGACTGCAAGTGTGAGGCTGGATGATTACAGTGATTTTGATAATGCCACGACGTGGCAACTGGCAGCTTCCTACCAACTGTCAACTGCCCTGCGCTTGCGCAGTTCGGTAGGAACAGGCTCCAAGGCACCTACCTTCACGGAACGTTACGGTTATTTTGAGGATTACTTCATCGGTAATCCGGATCTTAAACCGGAATCGTCACAGGGCTGGGAGATAGGCTTTGATACCAACTGGTCAGAGAACCGGTATCAGCTTGAACTGGCTTATTTTAACCAGGATCTTCAAGATGAAATTGATGGTTTCGTGTTTGATCCGGACACTTATTTATTCACAGCAAAGAACAAGGATAGTGACAGCACCCGCAAGGGAATAGAGGCTGTCCTGGATGCGCGTCTGGGTAAGGCTTTCACACTTATTGCTACCTATACCTACACTGACGCCAAGGAGGAAAATTCATTGGGTCAGAAGGTAACCGAAATCAGGCGGCCGAAACACCTGGCAAGCCTGACTGCCAACTACTATTTTGCAAGCAATCGCGGCAACCTGAATTTAAAGGTGAACTACAGTGGGTCACAACTCGATAATTTCTTTTCACCCATCACCTACGTTTCAGAAAGAGTACATATCGACCCTTACACCGTGGTCAACCTGGCGGGCTCTTGGAAACTGACTAAATCGCTTGATTTAACTGCCCGCGCCACCAACCTTTTCGATAAGGAATACGAAGAAATTCTTGGTTTTGTACGTCCCGGGCGAGGTGTTTTTGCCGGTCTTAAAGGACGTTTCGACTTTTAAATCTGAGTAAGCCTCAGGACACTACGCTAACTGTCATAGGTAACCAGGTCCTTGAGCAGGCCGTTGTTGATATCGTAGATCCACCCGTGAATGGAAAGCTTCTGGCCTTCGCTCCATGCTTTTTGCACAACGGGTGTGTTGCAAACATTGGTGACCTGCTCTTTGACATTCAGTTCACACAGGGTATTGAGCTTTTCCTGCTCGGTTAAACCTTCCAGTTTGCTGGCGTTAAAGCGCCCCACGTCCCTGATATGACGAAGCCAGTTATCGATCAGGCCGTGATCCTTGTCTTCCATCGCCGCGATGACTCCGCCACAACCATAATGACCGCAGACGATAATATGTTTGACCTTGAGAACCTCAACGCCAAAGTGAATCACTGAAAGGCAATTCAGATCGGTGTGAACAACAACATTGGCGATATTTCGGTGGACAAAAACCTCACCTGGCTGCAGGTCAATAATCTGGTTTGCCGGCACCCGGCTATCCGAGCAACCAATCCAAAGGTATTCAGGGCTCTGTTGAGCTGCCAGCACCGAAAAATACTCGGGGTCCTTCTCCTTGATCGCAGTTGCCCACGCCAGGTTTCTGTCAAACATGTGTTTTAGCGTTTTCAAAGCCAGGAAACCTCCCTGCTATCTATTGATTGACCAGTCTATCTTAAATGATAAAACCCGGTTTGCACCGTTCAATATCCCAATTCAAAATCCACAACATGCTGTAGCGGTTCCTTGCGCAGGAACCGCTGGTAATTCTCGATGAAGATTCCGGTTATATCTTCAGGAAAGCTGACCGCTGCAGTATGTGGCGTGATATAAACATTGGATAGCTGCCATAAGGGGCTTTCCCTGTCTAAAGGTTCGTTTTCAAATACATCAAGCACTGCTCCACCGATCACACCATCACTTAATGCACAAACCAGGTCAGCCTCATTGATGCTGTTACCCCGCCCCACATTGATCAGTACTGCCGTTGGTTTCATCAGCTTTAGCACATCGGCATTAATAAAATTTCGGGTTTGCGCGGTTGCCGGAAGAGTGAGAACTACGTAGTCCAGGGATCCAAGAAAACCGGCGAGATTATCTGCGCCATAGACCTTTTCAACCTCATCACAGGACCTGCCGGAACGATTCAGGCCAACTACCTGAATGCCAAAATGACGGGCCGTCGATGCCAGCTTCCGGCCGATCGATCCGAGACCGATGATTCCGAGCTTAATGATTCTGGCGGGGCGATAGGTCAACGGTCGCCATTTTCGCTCCAGCTGATTGTCCCGCATGTTGAACAACCGCCGTTCCAGTGCAAACAGGTAGGTTATGACATACTCGCTGATCGTCGGGCCAAATATTTCCTTTGCACCGGTCAACAGATAGTCCCGCCGCATGTCAGGCTGGCACAATTGGTCGACACCCGCCCATGTTGACTGCACCCACTCAAGTCGGCCGGCTGATGCCAGTACTTCACTGATCATCGGCGGGTCACCGAGAACGATGTTGCACCCTGCGGCCATAGTAATTGAAGACCCGGCATCACTGGCGGTCATAACCTCCAGTTGGGGCAATTCAGCTGCTTTGATCAGGTTGGTATATTTTTCGGCATCTGCTGCCAGGATAAGAAGTCTATTCACCGGGATCTACCAGCGCGGGTCAGAAGTGTATGAAACGTATGTGCCGGCCAGAATTATATGCCTGAGTCACCGCTTGAGATGCCTAGCAGGTTTCCCGGCGCGCCAACTCTTTCAGCTTGTCCGAATCAAGTATGGCTACTTTCTTCCGGTTTACACGGATAATACCGGCGCTTTGGAAACGTGCAAGAACACGCGAAATGGTCTCGGTTGCAAGGCGCAGGTTACTGGCAATATCACGACGTGACATACTCAGGTTAAACTCTTTTGAAGAGTAGCCACGGCTCGCGAAGCGTTTTGACAAAGAACACAACAAGCTTGCAATTCTCTCCTCAGCACTAAGATCAGCCGCGCTCGCTTCCAGCTCGGAAATTTGTAAACTCATGACCCTGAACAGTTCTTCCTGCAACTGAGGCAGTTGTCTTGCCATTTCAGTAACCGAATCGAAACTGAGTCCGCAAACAGAACTGGTATCGAGTGCGACTACATTGGCCTTGTGCATTTTCTCATGAATGGCATCGAAACCGATGATCTCGCCTGGAAGATAAAAACCAAGCACCTGTTCTTCACCGTTCTTGTCAATGACATAACTTTTAAAGCAGCCCGCTCGAACAGCCGCAATTGATTGGAATTTATCACCCGCACGGAAGATGTGCTCACCGGGCTGAATCGGACGCGATTTATTGACGATGTGTTCAAATTGCTCAACACCGGCAGAATCGAGGCTCCGGGGAAGACAAAGATCGCCCAAGGTGCATTGGCTGCATGCAACTTGTATACGCTCTGGAAAATAAGGCTTTTGTTGACTATCCGAACTCATAAATCATTAAATCCAATGCCAAGGTTTCAAATTAGCAGTGGATTATAGCGTAATGGAAGGGCTAAATGACCTTTGAGTAGGATTTTCCTTGTAAATCGTTGATTAAGTATTCATCAAACTTCATTGCGATCACGCGCAATAACAGTAATCCGGTGGGCGTAACCTCGATCGTTTCTTCAGAAAGCTCGATAAGCCCGTCATCTTCCAACGGCTTAAGTGATGCCAGTTCAAGGGCAAAGTGGGTGTTAAAATCAATTCCGTATTTTTGCTCAAACTCAGCAAAGCGAACAAAACCCTGGCACATGATTGCTGAGATGACACCACGCCGGAGCCGGTCTTCTCCACTCAGACTCAAACCCCGCCACACAGGCAGGTCGTTGGTTTCAATCACTGCCTGCCAATCACGTATATCCTTAAGGTTCTGTACGAAACTATTTCCAACCTTACCTATCGCACTGACTCCCAAGCCAACCAGGTCGGTTTCGCGGCAGGTGGAATAACCCTGGAAGTTACGTTGGAGAGTTCCCTCTTCCATTGCGATCGACAACTCATCATCGGGCAATGCAAAATGATCCATACCAATGTAAACATAACCTGCATCAACCAATTTGCTAATTGTTGACGCCAGTAATTGAAGGCGTACTTCAGGTGCCGGTACCTCATCCGAACTGATCATACGCTGGGCACGGAAAAGATGGGGTAGATGAGCATAGTTATAAACCGACAGTCGATTGGGGCGGACTGTCAGTACAGAATCGATGGTTTTTTCAAACGATTTGGCGGTCTGCAATGGCAGTCCGTAAATCAGATCCACCGACACAGAATTAAAGCCAGACTCACGTGCTGCCTCAATCAGTCTCAAGGTCTTGGTTTCATCCTGAACACGGTTAACCGCCTTTTGTACGTCAGGGTCGAAATCCTGAATACCCATACTGACGCGGTTAAAACCAATGTCGGCCAGGTGTGCAACCCTGTCTTCGTCCACCGTGCGCGGGTCGATTTCGATTGAAAACTCACGACTATCAGAACGGCTTAACAGAAAGTTGGCAGACAACTGCTCGACGATTTGTTTGAGCTGTGAATCATCATAGTAAGTTGGTGTACCACCACCGAAATGTAACTGGATAACCTGCCTGTCGCGGTCAAACAATTCGCCCTGCATTTCGATTTCTTTTTGCAGGTGTTGCAGGTAAACCGCTGCGAGTTGGGTGTTTCTGGTTACTTTTTTATTACATGCGCAGTAATAACAAAGCTCCTTGCAAAACGGCAGGTGTACATAGAGTGACAATGGTCTCGGTATCAGATCGTCATTACTGTTTTTGATATGACGGCGATAAGCCTCAGCATCATACCCTTCATGAAACTGCAGCGCGGTCGGGTAAGACGTATAGCGTGGCCCGGCCAGGCCATACTTGGTAATAAGTTCGGAAGGAAATGATTTGGTAATACTCATGGTGAAGCTTCCCGTGCCTATCAGGAGGACAGGGGATTACCTCCTACTATCAAACCCCGGCAACGGATTGCCCCTGGGGTTAATTGCTGAATCTTTACAAACTTAATCATCTAAACACTGCCTGTTTTATAAATTGTGCATCGCAAGGTAGCATCGCCTCGTTCAATGACAAATGACTCAGGTCAAGAATACTTGAGGAACCAATTCGCCGCTAGGATTCAGACGTACTTGCCTGGCATGAAATAACAAGTACCTGACTTGAGTCATTTCAGGATAAGAGAAACCCCAGCAATTAAAATGCCTGAATCATGGTCTGACAGTGGTGTTATACACCCAAACTGAATGGCCTTTTGTTTAACTGACTGGGTGATAGGCTCCTAAAAAGCGCCGGCATTTACCCAGAAATGAACCGCGATACTGGCCACATACCCAAGCACTATTGCCCATGTCCATTTCAGATGTGCGAAAAATGTATAGATACCACGTGCCTGACCCATCACCGCAACCCCGGCGGCCGAGCCTATAGACAGCATAGATCCACCAACACCTGCGGTGAGCGTGACCAGCAACCACTGACCCTGGCTCATTTCAGGATTCATCGCGAGCACTGCGAACATGACCGGGATGTTATCTACCAAGGCCGAAGCGACACCCACGAGTATATTTGAAACGGTCGGACCCAAACCCGTGTAGAGCCATTCCGAGCCAATAGCCAGGTATCCGAACGCACCTAATCCGCCAACACACAGGATCACACCATAAAAGAACATCAATGTATCCCACTCAGCCCTCTGCAGGTTTGTGTATATGTCGTAATACTTCTTCTTTGAGTCATCGCTATTATCATGCATGGCACCAATGCCCAGTGCCGAATCCTGAACGATTTCCTGTGCATGGATGGCCTGGTCTCTGCGTTGCAGGTAATAACCAAATAACTTCAGGAAACCAAGACCTGTCATCATGCCGATCACCGGCGGCATATGCAGGAAGTTGTGCATCGAGACCGCCATTGAAATGGTTAAAATGAACAATGCCACGACAATCCACGCGCCATGCTGCAGATGCGCTTCCTCATGTACTGGATCAGGATTTCCTGAGGGAATGCCAAACGACAATAGCGCCGCCGTTACCAGCCAGTTGACAATTGATGGCACGACCAATGCAAAGAACTCGGTGAATTGCAGGTTTCCTTTTTGCCACACCATTAAGGTTGTTATGTCGCCAAATGGACTGAAGGCACCACCGGCATTGGCGGCTACGACTATGTTGATACACGCCAGTGCTATGAAACGATGATTTGCTCCACCAACTGAAATAACCACCGTTGCCATCAACAAGGCCGTTGCAAGGTTGTCGGCGATTGGTGACATCAGGAAAGCAATTACGCCTGTAATCCAAAAAACTTGTCGCAAAGAGAAGCCCTGGTTGACCAGCCATGCACGCAGTACTTCAAAAATACCGCGCTCTTCCATGGTGTTGATGAAAGTCATGGCAGCCAGCAGGAACAGGAATAGTTCCGCAAACTCGAGCAAATTGTGACGAACCAGCTCCTCTGCCGTATGAGAGTCACCTGAGGACACAAAGGCAAAGGCAACCAGCACCCAGATAAACCCTGCAGCAACAATGACGGGCTTGGATTTTTTCAGATGAAGATTCTCTTCAAAAATCACCAGGGTGTAAGCACCAATGAATATTGCAATAGCCAGCAACCCGGCCCAGTGTGTCGTTAGGTCCATATTATTTTCTCTACCAATTGGTGTTATTCAGATATCAGATGCACTCAAAATCATTCAACCCGGTTGGCCTGCATCGGTCCGGCCAGCCATTTTTACGCCAGAAATCTACAAAACCCAGTTGCCCTACCCAATCTTTGAATCGGGGGTCCTGGCGAACCGCAGTGGCCCAGTTATTCCAGATCTGTGCATGAATTTGCATATTATTTACATCGTTGACAGGATCGATCTCCAGATCAAAAGCTCGTGGCGAACCCAGTATCAACAAGGACTCAAAGCCAACCAGCTTACCTAGCTCTCCACTCTCAACCGAGGACACAAGTATCCGGGCAACTTCATCTGTCCTTGCCGGATCTTCAAACGCATCAATCAGTAAATCAGCAAATTCTGCCGGTAGTCTACCAGAGCGCATGCGCACATTTCGAAGCATTTCGCGAGCAGTGTTGTAGTCGCCTGAATATATCGCCGCCAGGGCCAGGTAATAATCGCGGTAGGAAAAGTGCTGAAGCTCACTTAATATCTTAATCCCCTCAGCCGGGTTACCAGAGTAAATATATGCGTCCGCCAATGCCCAGGCAATGTGTTCATTAAGAGGATCGTGGCTATACACCCGGGATAGCGAGGGTATCAATTCCTCGAAATAACCCAGGCGGATATGCAAGGTAGCTTCCCACGAAGCAACATCGGAGTCACTACCGCCAATGACTCTGATTTGATCAAACAGAATCGCAGCTTTATCCACATCGTTGCGCTTGGAATATATCGATGCCAATGCACCAAGGGCCTCGGTTGACTCAGGATCTATTTCAAGGGCAAATTTCGCACTGGCTTCAGCCATCTCATAGTAGGTCTCCCGGTCAAGGGAAGGGTCATAGGAAGTCAGCAACCAGTTCACAGAGGCAACACCGGCATGCGCACGTGCAAACTTCGGATCCTGGGCGATAGCATCATTGAAATATTCAAGCGCTTCATAAAGACCCTCTGTGCGCAATTTTATGCGGTCATTCAACAAATCCCGGCCTTTAAGATATAACCTGAAGGCCTCCATGTCCGCTGTCATCGACTTTCTGGAATCCGGCTGATGACCTTCATCCAGAGTCAGCTTGAGCGTCTGCGCAATATTGAAGGCGATGTCATCCTGAACTGCAAATACCTCGTCAAAGGAGCGGTCATAGTTTTGAGACCAGATGTGATAGCCGGAATTGGCATCAATGAGCTGAGCTGTTACTCGAATCCGGTCATTTGTGTGCCTGATGCTGCCTTCCAGAATGGTGCCTACTTTCAGCTTTTCAGCTATCTCTAAGTGAGTTGCTGACGACTCGTGAAAAGCAAATGAAGATGTTCGCGCTGCTACATCAAGGCCATTCATCCCGGCCAGCAAATTAATAATTTCCTCGGCTAAACCATCACCAAGGTAATGGTGTTCCTGAGTGTCACTCAAATCAACAAACGGTAAAACGGCAACGGATGTCTGACTGTATGATGTGAGAGCTTCCTGGATGTTACGCCCCCCTTCAGCACTGGTTTCAACAGATTGAAATAAAGGCTTAAGAAAGCCCTGGTAAAGCGCCAGTGCTGCAACAATACCGACAAGCCAGAAGGAGATTGTACGGATGTTGCCCGCGCTGCGCTGAAACCAGTTTAAGGTGTCTTTTTCTTCTTTTACTACCGCGGTTTCGGCAGGCACAATTTCGACTCGCTCAACCGGGACAATCAAGCGATAGCCACTGCCACGAATTACAGTGATATAAGGATCTTCACCCGCGTCTTTGCTCAATGCCCTGCGTAGCAGTAAAACTCGCTTGTTGACCGTACCACGGTCAATCACGAGTCCTTCCCATACCTCTTGTTCCAATTGTTGTGTGGTAACAACATTGGGTGCATGCCGCGCAAGCGACAATAATAATTTAAAAGAAAGCCGTGGTACCGGTACAACAGTTCCGTTGCGGGTTACTTCCTGCGTTCCTGCATCCAGTAACAGGTCTCCGATGCTATAGCATTCAAAGCCCACTGAAATTTAATCCTATGCAAATTGTTCAGACAAAAATCTCGTCTAGCGCGTTAATCCTACCCTATCTGCAAACGTTCCGTAAATCTTCCCGCAATATTCCGATGCGTAATTATCTTTATTTACCGAAGTTCTTTATATTACTCAGCGTGCACTTGGGACTGTACTGATACTCCTCTCCAGTGTCCGGTTATTAACTGGTGATTGCGAAGTTTAAAAGCCGCTAACGCCAGAACTGAGTAATGTGGTGTCCTCCGAAAATAATCACATTTCTTTGTTTTGGATCAGGATTTTCTCCGCAATGCCGGATACGGATAGAGGAATGCAACCGCGATTGGATAAAAAATAATAGGCCAATCACGTAAACCATGCACACATAAAATAATAAGAAACGCTGGGGTAGCTGTGGGTAACTACAGTTATCC
Source organism: Lysobacterales bacterium (assembly GCA_029859505.1). GTDB lineage: Bacteria > Pseudomonadota > Gammaproteobacteria > Xanthomonadales > SZUA-36 > SZUA-36. The sequence goes on from JAOUCZ010000039.1 coordinate 13,365, forward strand.
CAAATTTTTAAATTATCCCCGGTTCCCTTTACCCGGTTTAATCCCCCCCCTAAACCGGGTTTAGAAAGAACCGGGTTTTTAAATGACCCCTTGTTTTCCTTAATGAATATTTATTAATCTGATTCTGTACAGCATACCTTCGCTTATCGGTTTATAATCCCCGCCTTTGAAACTGGCCAATCAAATTTCTGTGAAACACTTCAAGTTACGCCTGATTATTGCTTCCCTTGTGCTATTACTGCTTGGCAGTTGTGCGTCCGTCATGCAATCGGCAACCAATGACATGGCGGCCAATCTCAGTTCGGCCATCATGAATCAGGATGATCCTGAAACTGTCAGGGATGGTGCACCGGCTTATTTATTGTTGCTTGACAGCTTTATAGCGGGGTCACCCGATAACCCGGCAATGTTGGCAGCCGCTGCAGAACTATATGCAGCATATGGCGTCATTTTTGTTGCTGAACCGGAACGCGCCGATCGCTTGACCCAACGCGCACTGACATATGGACAACAATCCCTGTGTGCAAGCAACAAGTCAGCCTGTGGAATTTATGACCTCAATTTTCAGGACTTTGAAGTTGCCCTTGCAAAACTGAATAAGAAGGACGCTGCCAGTCTCTATTCCTTTGGTCTTACCTCAATCGCATTCATCAAAGTTCATAGTGATGACTGGGGTGCAATGACCAAACTACCGCATGTGGAAGCAGCGCTTAAGCGGGTGCAGGCACTTGATCCGCAATACCAGGCGATCCAGGTTGAGCACTTTTTGGCTGTTCTCAACACCATTCGACCACCTGCTTTAGGCGGAGACTTCGAGGCAGGGAAGGCACACTTTGAACGAGCACTGAGCCTCTCGAATGGTAAAGACCTGTCAATCAACGTGGATTACGCCCGCTACTACGCCCGTACGCTGTATGACAGGGAGCTCCACGATCAATTACTGAAAAGTGTCATGTCAGCGGAACCTAATCAGGACGGCTACACTCTATTCAATACGCTGGCGCAACGGGAAGCACAGGAATTGCTCGATGCAGCGGACGACTATTTTTAGAAATAAGGAATATTCATGAACTCCTGTCTTACCAAGAAAACCCCGGCATGGCAATTTGCTGTAAGAATGGCCACGGCACTTATACTGCTTGGCCTCATATCTACAGCCAATGCCCAGACAATCAAGCTTGCAACCATCGCACCGGAGGGCTCCAGCTGGATGAACTCTATGCGAGCCGGAGCCGCAGAGATCAAAGAACGTACCGAAGGACGGGTTACATTCAAATTCTACGGTGGTGGCGTTCAGGGCAATGACAAGCAGGTTTTGCGAAAAATGCGTATCGGTCAGTTACACGGCGGTGCATTCACATCAAATGGCCTTATTGATGTTCAGAAAGACAGCCAGCTCTATGCCCTGCCCATGCTGTTTAGTAACTACGAGGAAGTTCAATTCGTAAGGGCACGAATGGATGACAAGTTACGTGGTCTCATTGAAGAGGCTGGCTATGTTAATTTTGGATTTGCCGGCGGGGGGTTTGCCCGCATCATGTCGAATCAACCTATTGCTAACCTCGGAGACCTGCAAGGCCGGAAAGTTTGGGTTCCAGACGGTGACAGAATCTCATATGAGGCAAGTAAGGCACTCGGAATATCTCCGGTCATTATGCCGCTTACCGATGTCATGACCGGTTTACAGACTGAACTGATTGACACCATCATGAGCCCGCCAGCTGCCACAATTATTCTGCAGTGGAACACGAAAGTCAGCTATATCACGGAGCTTCCCCTGTCTTACATTTTTGCCATGATTGCTATTGATAAAAAATATTTTGACCGTATTCAGCCTGCGGACCAGGTCATCGTACGCGAAGTCATGGAGCGAATTTATGAGGGTTTTGACACCGAAGGTAAGGAAGACAATCAAAAAGCTTATAAAGCGTTAATAGACAACGGCATGAAGCCCGTCACCCCTGACCGGGGTCAAATTCCTGAGTGGAGTAAGGTAATCCGGGAATCCAACCGAAAGCTGGCCGGCGAAGGTGCAATTGATGTTCGGCTACTCGACGAAATAGAGTGCTATATCACTGCTTTCCGTTCAGACGATACGGCGAAAGACTGCAGCCAGTGAAGCGTGTAGCTTCATTTTTTAACGGGCTCGAAAGAGCCGGTACACATGCGGAGGACGCCTTACTCTTGATCATACTGGTCAGTATGATATTGCTCGCCGGAACACAGATTTTTTTGAGAAATGCCTTTGATAGCAGCCTCTTCTGGGGTGATGAGATGTTGCGCCTGATGGTGCTTTGGTTAACCATCGCCGGTGGTCTGGCGGCGAGTCGGATGGACAAGCACATCAGCATAGCGGTGGTGGATCGGTTCCTCCCGGAAAAGGCACAGCTTGTCACCAAGGTCATCATTGACCTGTTTACCGCATCCATCTGCGCATTATTCGCCTGGCACAGCGCCCGCTTTGTCATGGGTTCTTACGAGTACGGAGACATGCTGATGCGAACTGTCCCCGCCTGGACGATGCAGATCATATTGCCTGTCGGATTTGCCCTGATGGCTTTTCGCCATCTCATTCTTGCGGTAACACGACCGTTGAATTCGGTTAAGCAACTGTCAATAGGCGATATCGCGCCATGATGATTATCGGACCATTGATGGTTATATTGGTTTTGCTTGGCGCGCCGTTGTTCGCAATCATCGCGGCGGGTGCCTTCTGGAACTTTTACCAGGCCGACATTGATCTCCAGGCCATTGCTATTGAGTTTTATGGCATTGCGGAGATGCCAATACTGCTCGCCATACCACTGTTTACATTCGCCGGTTACTTACTCAGTGAAAGCGATGCCCCAAAACGACTGGTCCGACTGACCAGTGCACTGCTCGGCTGGATGCCGGCGGGCCTCGCTGTGGTCTCGCTGGTTGCATGTGCGTTTTTCACTGCTTTTACAGGCGCTTCGGGTGTCACCATCATTGCATTGGGTGCAATATTGTTCCCGGCCATGCAACAGGCAGGCTATCCTGAAAAATTCAACCTTGGACTGGTGACATCTGCCGGTAGCCTGGGCTTGCTATTCGCACCATCCCTGCCATTGATCTTGTATGGTGTTGTCGCAGAAGTACCAATCGAAAGCCTTTTTCTAGCCGGTTTGCTACCCGGCTTTCTGATGCTACTCGTATTATCCGGATTCAGTATCTGGAAAAATCGCGCTATTCGAACACCTTTGGGAGATTTTTCCTGGTATGAGGTACGCTCGGCATTGCGTGAGTCAATGTGGGAAATACCACTTCCGGTCGTAGTGCTCGGTGGAATTTACAGCGGGTATTTTGCGATATCTGAAGCTGCTGCAGTCACCGCCTTGTACGTTTTGATTGTTGATGTGGTCATACTCAAAGAAGTTTCCTTACGTAAGCTTCCATCGATCGTCAGGGAATCCATGATCCTGGTCGGCGGAATCATGATGATTCTGGGTGTATCACGGGCCTCCACCAATTTCATGATTGACGCCGGTGTTCCACAGCAGTTACTGGAATGGATCAGCGGATTTGTCACCGGTGAGATCGCATTCATGGTGATGTTGTTGCTGTTTCTGCTGATGCTCGGGGCAATTCTCGATATTTTCTCGGCCATCGTATTAGTTGTGCCCCTGATCCTGCCGATTGCCACCCAGTTTGGCGTGCACCCGGTACACCTGGGTATTGTTTTCCTTGCAACGATGCAGTTGGGGTATATCACTCCACCGGTTGGTCTCAACCTGTTTATTGCGGGATACCGGTTTGACCGGCCAATTGTGAATATTTATCTATCCACCCTGCCGTTTTTCATATTCCTGATGATTTCTGTCGGGCTTATCGCATTCTGGCCCGCATTGTCACTGATTCTATTGAAGTGAGCGTGAAGGGCTTTGGAGATTACCGCGACAGTTAATCTGTTTCCGTGTCTACATTTGCTGTAATGGCAGCCCAGTCTTCATAGGATTCATTCAGGATTCTGAAGTCTTCCTCATCATCCACATCCAGGCTCAAACCGCCAAATGGTGAAATAACAACCTTGACGGGGCCACCAAGCACTTCGCTGACACTCTTTTCAACCCGCTGACGGGTATTGCCTTTTTTGAGCCGCCTGTACCAGTAACCCTTTCCCTTCGAAAGCATCAGGGTCAGCTGAATACGCATCGACAGCCACGCTGCCTGCCAGCCACCCTGACTCTTTAAAAAATTAAAAGTCAGGGCAATCACATTACGCCAGTCTTTGGCTTTTCGATGAGAGAAACCGGTCTGGAGAAATTCCTGGTGGGACAGTTTCCTTGGCCGGCCGACATAAATATTGGCCAGACGCAAGCGACCGAATTCAAGTTGAACAAAGGGCCGTTCAATACCCGGTTTGTCTGCCTGGGGATGGAATGGTGTAACACCGGGTTCATCAACGACGCCGGCAAGTATGGCGTATGGCTCTTCAGCTGCATTATCCAAGCGCGCACAACGTCTGATATAGTCATCAATAGACCGACCCGTCACCAATGGCAGGTCACTGGAAATGACCAGTAACGGTCTTTCATGCACCGGCATAGCAGTGTCATATCTGTGGCAATCCTCGGACGCCTCAATACCAGCCCAGCAGTTGGTCAACATTTTCCCCCGCTGGGCTATGACCCGAATCCTGGAAGAGTACTCCCCCAGTGATTCCAGTAATTCCTCGGCAGGTCCTACCACGAAGATCTGCCCTACCCTCTCAGCGGCCAACAGCGCGTCAACTACATAGCTGATGAGCAGTTTGCCTCCAACTTCCAGGAACGCCTTATTGCGACCGGCTATCAGGCGTTTGGGATTTTGATGGGTACCGGCCAAAACAATGGCATCAATTGGAAAAGGATAGGCATCTGAAATAGCAGGCGGCCGAGGAGGGTCACCTGTTTCGCTACGGTCAGTTTGTTCTGTTTCAGGGTACATGGTTACCTGTTGGTCCCTGTCTCACTCGTGGTGTTAAATGACAACGACGTTCGATAAATGACTGCCAGGCTCTGCTACTGAGCTATCCTCAAACCTGATTTTATAGACTCCTGACGCAACTTGGAACACAAAACATCCCTGCCCCTGATCATAAACCGGCGCAATCGCGGACGACAGTTCTCTGAAACATCAAAACTGCTGTATTGTAGTGGTGCTAATCATCACATAACCATAACCTGAGAGAGGGAGAATACAATCGTGGAACTTGCTTTGCTTGGTCAAAACTCATTGGGCTTTCTACTTCGCTGGGCACACCTTCTTGCTGGCATGGTGTGGATTGGACTTCTTTATTACTTCAACTTTATTCAAGGTGAATACTTCAAGGAGGCCGACGGCGGTGCCAAATCAGATGTTATTCAAAAACTGGTGCCCAATGCACTCTGGTGGTTCCGTTGGGGTGCCGTATTCACTTTTCTGACCGGTATTTTCCTGATTCATGTCAACCGGTTAATGGGTATGGGCATCATGATCGGCGTAACTATGGGTACGATCATGTTTCTTAACGTATGGTTAATTATCTGGCCAAAGCAGAAAATTGTCATCGCGTCCGCGAAACAGGTTGCCGGTGGTGGCGAGGCCTTACCTGGCGCTGCTTCTGCACTGGCTAAAGCCGGTCTGGCGTCACGTACGAATACACTTTTTTCAGCTCCGATGCTCTTCTTTATGGCCTCATCCTCTCACCTCGGAGGACCGATCCAAACCCCGATATATAACGCAAGTGCTGCGTCACTCGGCGTTGTATTCGGTCTAATTGCCTTACTCGAACTTAATGGTGTATTCGGCAAGACCGGACCAATCACCTCCGTGAAAGGCGTTATCGCTAATGGGTTCGCGCTCACGGCTGTTTTGTATTTGTTGGTTGAACTTTTATAGAGCCCAACTTAACGACAAAATTGAGATCAAGCCCGGAACTTGTTTCCGGGGTTTTTTATCCGGAAATCAACCTGGGTAAATTTTAACCAAAATCATTCGCTTCATCGCAAAATTGAATGGGGCCATTTTTCGGTGTTATTTTTTTATTCATGGACTTGTGATTTTTTACTGATATTTACGATTAGATAAGCAAGCTAAGTAGCACTTTTTTTGCTTTGACAATTTCAATTTTTGAGAGTACTTTAAATCTCCCGT
>JAOUCZ010000231.1 GCA_029859505.1 Lysobacterales bacterium
TCATTCGGTGCCTGAAACTGAATGCTGGCCAAGCCGTCTCCATCGGTCAAAACTGATGTGAATGTCAATGAACCTGGCCCTTCCACCAGCGTGAAATCAACGGTCTTACCGGAGGATGGCGCCGCTTCGAAAAATACCGTGGCCTGGACGTCGGCACTTTCATTGGGTTCGATTTCGACGGTGTCGCTGTAGGCTCCGCCTGAGACCGGTTTACCCTGCAAAGACAGGCTGGTTTTGGGTTTGATTGTGTAGGATTGCTCGGCCTCAGATTGATAAGTGCCGAGAAGAACACTGGCATTCATTTTAACTGTGGCGTCACCTTCGCCAGTCATGGTCAAATTTGACGTAAACCAACCATCGTTACCCGGCGACCCTGATGATGGAGCACTGATGATGCCATCAGGAGTCAACATGACATTTGCGTCCAGATCATAGCGGGTTGAGCCATTGATGCCCCGGAACAAAACACCGACACGGATTTTGAGTTCTCCACTTTCACCGTTATCGAGGCGAGGGGGATAACTGGCGTCCGAGACTTTGATGGTGGCGCACTTTTCGATCTCGGTAATTGGGTATTCGTTATCGTAACTGAGCATTTGAGCCGTAGTGATCCAGTCTAACGGCTCGGCAAGATCAGCCAGGGCCTCCTGTTTACTACCTGCACCATCGCACTTGGTAATAGCGGCAGAGAAAGCGGCGTCGATTACACGTTTAGCCAGGTTTTCCGCTTCACCAATGGGATTGTCCAAGGCACCCCCCTCATCATCAAGCCCCCATTTCTGTACTTCAGCCAACCAGCTTAACCACTGGTTCAAAGCCGGTTTCGCCAGGTCAGGATTTGATTTTGCATTGGTCAACATTGGCTTCACACCTGAGAGATACCAGTTGAGGAATATGTTGATCAGGGCAGCTTGATCCAGGTAGCAACCGGTCTCGTCACATATTGGATTCGCCACGACATTCCCAATGTTATGCAAGGCGATCTGTTCCGCAGTCCGCGCTGCAAAGTTACCGAAACTTTGTACTGCTTTACTCCAGTTGAGAGAAATGCCGGTTCCGGAGAAGTGCCATACGTCTATGGTCACAGCAGAACCGTTACTGATAAAGGGCACAGGTTGCAAACTGTTACCGTCCTCCTGGTATGACCAGGCCCAGGTTGAAGCATCAATATCACCCGGCGGTGTAACGGTCAGGCTCAGAGGTTGTAAAAAGAACAATCCATCCGGTTGGAGATGAACACCGGCGGTAAAAGAGGAACCCAGGGATTCAGCAAACGGCCCGGGCAACAGTGTAATGATGGGTGTCATGGTGATTGTGGTCGGTTGCTGGACAGAACCTGCCGGTATGATCAGTTCAAATGTGCTGGCATCCGGGCTCTGGGTCGTAAGGCTGCCACCTTCTGGTCCGATGATTGCTGAAACCCCATCCTCAGAGGACAGCGACAAACCCACATCGATCGGAGGCAGTGGATTTGGTCGATCAAAACTGTTGGTAAACACCCGGTCATCGTCATTTTCTATCATAATCGTGGCGTCGGTATCAGCACCCAAAATGTAATCATCGCCAAGTTCCAGCAGCATAAAGGTAGCAGTTTCTTCAGCTTCCAGCTCATTGTCAGGGTAAGGTGTGATGTTGACGGTCCGCGTGAGTTCACCGGCGGGAATGGTGACGAACAACGCCTCACCACCCGGCCAGTCCAGACCTGACCTGGCATAGTCGATATCTCGTAGGGCTGTTCCCCCCACACTTAGCTGCACAACAAGCGCCTCGGCGGTGTCACCATCTCCGCTCCTGGCTACACTAAAACTGCCAGGATCCTGCGTGGCCTCCGCAGCTTCGCCGTCTTCCAGTATCAGTGTTATGGTTGGCTGTGCGAATGCACTGGTAAACAATCCAGGCAATAAGATCAATAAAGCCAGTAGCGGGACAAGCCGGGTGAGAAAACCAGTTTTGACATAACTTATGTGGATAATTTTACTCACTTAATTTACGAGTCGAGTCCTGTAAAATAGCAATTCCTTAATAGAAAGAATAGTACATTCTGGTGTAAAAGGTCTCAGCCCAACCTTTATCACTCAAAATTCAGCTAACCCCTTTATCTTGGGCGACAGATTTCGCGCCGCGACCCCTCGGGAACAGCCAGATTATCTAATTAGCAATTTCGCTCTTTTTCGGCATTCAGGCGAGTACCGATGCTCGTGAACCGACCTCAGCATCCAGGCTCATGACCACTGCCTTTTTACCAAAAATGCCTGATGGTCCGTTACTGGCCGTTAGCAGCGGCTCACATTACTGAAATTCCTACGTACCGAATGGCGGCTTTGTGCCGCGAAGCGGAACCTGATTACCAGCAATATCCTATAACGGCTTCCGGCCAGAAGCGGAGGTTCGAACAAAGAATGTTTGTGGAATTACTCCCAAAGTAACGCATACTATATGCATGGTTTTCGAGTATCTGACCGTTCTTATATCCGTTGTTGTTGGATTGTCCGTGACATCCTTTCTGACTAACGTCGTACGTATCATTCACGTTCGGGGTGACGTGACGATTTCGTGGGTGCAACTGTTGTGGTCCATTGTAATCTTGATCTGGACCATTGCATTCTGGTGGTTTACGTTTGTACTCGCCGAACAGCCGCAGTGGACGTTTCCACTGTTCGTTTTTTTGCTTGCCTATTCGATCCTCCTTTTCTTCCTGATGGCACTTCTATTTCCGGAGGGTGTGCCGGCGGATCATAACTATCAAGCGCAATTCATGCAAAACCGGTTTTGGTTTTTCGGTGTGCTGTTGGTTTTTCTTTGTGTTGATTTGAGCGACTATATCATCAAGCAGGACAAAGACTTATCTATCATTGGTCAATTGCCATATGCAGCATTTGTGGGGTCATTGATCGTTTTGTCCTTGTTTGCCTTGCGTACCGACAATCTGCTATTTCATCGTGTTTTTGCGGTCTACTCGGTACTAGCATTGTTAGTAATGAGTGTGACAACACTTGTACCGTTGGCGAGTTGAGTCCCGAACGACCGCTTGTGGTCATTAGCGGCGGGTTGCCAGGTTGAAATCGCAGCTCCGAAGCAGAACCTCTTAACCAGTATTCCTGTATGGCGGCAAACAGCCAGATCACAACAAACCAAAACCAAAACGGCACCGTTTCACTAAAAAACGGTGCCGCATTAGCATATTGTCAGTCTCGTTCAGGGTCTGATGAATTGAGCCCTTGCGATTGTAAGGACTGACAAAATCAACAGGATCATTGCGTAGAAACCCAGGCTTGGTATGGCATTGGTATTGTCTGCCGAGTCGCTGGTAGACAACTTGACACTGCCCGAAGGGTTGGTAGCAGCTGCATTATTACCCATCGCCTGTGGAATCATGGCCGCACCCGGGTCGGAAATTAAACCAACCAATGGTTTCAATGTAAATGGCATGGGTGAATTATCAGGCACAGGTTCTACAGAAATGACGGCAGCATGGGATACCGTCAAATCCGTTAATGGAGAAATAAAATCCTGTCCAGGGAAAGGTGGGGTGCCTTCCGGTCCGGCGCTTACTCCACCGCCATCACTATCGGCCCCGCTGACTGAAGTGAATGTGCCGGTTGACGTGGGTATGCCAGCGATTGTATCTACAACCCAACCTTCATAGACCCACCCTGCTGGTAAAACCGGTAAGCTCAAGCCTGGATCCGGAGTAGGTGGTATCATTCACCAAATGCCATTTTTGTAAGAACCCAGCGCGCCTGTATCCGAGGGTGCGGCAAGGATAAAGCTGCCGGTTGAAGCAGTAAAGTCATCGCCCAACGCTGCGGGATGGTCCACAGAAATGCTGGCGGCGGCCTCTACAAATGCACCCGCAAGAATGTGGGTCGCAGCAGGGGCCGGGTCGGCATCCGGGAATGGTTAGATTGTTAATACAAACAAAGTGGCGTTGGTAATGTCTGTATTATCGGCCTCAAAATCAGTCTGGCTTGGGACACCTGAGCCATCCACAGAAAAAATGCCTGTTGATACGGGGCCGCCATCTACAATCAGCCAGCCTTCATACCTCGCATCGGTACCTAGATCTTCCAGACCCGTTAAAGACAGTGACACTGTGCCAGCGTTAACTGAAAATGATGTTAATAATAATATTGTATAGATAATTTTTTTCATGATATTGAAGTAATTGCCTTATTTAATTGTTAGTAGGCCAGAAAATGTGCCTGTTAGCGCACCAACCCTCGCAGGGTCTGCAAGCGGATAGGTGAGGCGGGTAGAAAAGGTTACAAATGCCCTAAAAGAATTTTATTTTCAGGCTACTGGCAGGTTTCCAGCAGCTTGCAACACTGAAAATTTTTCCTGACGAGTAGCTGCATTGCGCACAGAAACGGAACTCCACAACCTGGAATGGCCTATAGAGGCGATCGGCTGGCTAACTGAAAATACTTACGTTCCCGGCATCGCGGGCATTGGTTTGCATCGTGTGGTTATCCTGGTTTTTCTTGATTCCTTTGAATCCAGATTGTCAAAAAACGTGTCAAGATAGACGCCTGATTCTCTGCGGTCACCCCGCCCAAGCCCGGGTGTTTCAATGACCATTTTCATGATGTCTTCTTCCAGTGCACTGAATTTCGCAAACAATGCATCCCAATCCGTATCGGGATGGCAGTAACCCAGGTAGTAGCGGTGCCTTACTTTCTTGACTGGCGTATCAGGCGCGGGGCTTGCGTAATGTGCGTTGACCAGACCAGACATGTCCAGATCGTAAATTACCGGTACATCTTTACCATCAGGAAACCGCAGCAGAAATACATTCTGCTGGTTTTCGATGGACCAGTCTGTATTGCCGACCATGAAATTGAAGAGCGCCAGTTGATCTGCTGCTTCTAGATCAAGATTGGTTGAGTCAAAGCCGTCTTCAGGCAACAGCTGCGCACCCAGGCGCTTTGCCAAATCTTCGAAATGTTCTGCAAAGAAACCGTTGCGGGTGAAGCTGCGACGCGGGTCTACGGGGTCGGCGTAGGTGATCTTGACGAAGCGAACGCGCAGACTGACATCAGTGACCAGGTTGTAAAGGCGATAACCGAGATATTCATTGCTGACATAACTTTCGAATTCATCCGGCAAGGGTCGTGACCGGTCAGGGTCCGTTGAAATACCCTTACCGCAATGTGATGTCAGGGCCAGGGTTGATTGTCCTTCGAATGGTGTGCCAATGGTATCCTCAGGCGAAAAACGTACGAAAATAGTGGGTACCTGGCAGTTGGCTTCCATCGCACGCCAGCCATCTCTTCGCCGGATACTGATTGGCAGTGACTGTTGCGTGCCGTTGGCATCGACGTACTCGAAGACCGTTGGCGTGTAGTCGCAGTCGGGTGTCTCCCTGGGCTTGCACAATGAGTTGAAATCGACCGGCATGGTCAATTCCAGCATATCGTGCGTATCGAACAGCAATGGGCCGGAGGTTTCAGCGTTTGCATTACCTATGGCAACAATAAAAATGCAGAACATGAACAAATGACGAATCATTGGGTTAGTGACCTTATCAGTATGATACCTGGACTAGTTTACGGCGTGTGCTCCACTTATGTAAGCCGGATGAACTAATAATAGTACATTCCAACCGCTTTTTTGGGCCTGTTTATCGGTAGCTGGTTCACGCAGGTGCTTGGAGTGAATTGTAGAATCAGGAATAAGGAAGACACTATTGACATATTAATAGAAACTGTCGACCGCTAACGCCGGTTTAAAATCCGCCCATAGCGCTATGGGCGGATTTAACTTATCTACCTCGTTCTGGAAATTCCCGAGGCTTCAATAAGGCGCATCAAGTCGAATATCCTTGAGTCATCTGATTCTGACCCGGTTTCGTCGGTTGAAGGCAGCAATCCGCCAATCCCTCCGTCTTCCGGGAACCGCAATGTAAACATTCCCAGGTCAATGTCCCGATCATAAACAATGATAGGGTCTGGCACGTAATTTAACGGGTATAGCTGGCAAAACTCGCCTGCGTCACAGAAATCAAAATCATTATCAATGTCCGAACCTACCACCAGGAAATAGAATCCAAATGGAACGTCGTTGAACATAACGGGATACTGCCCCTCTGTTGCCAGGCCTTCCCAACTTGCTACCTCTTCAAATGTAGTGCCATTGATCATCACGGCA
>JAOUCZ010000232.1 GCA_029859505.1 Lysobacterales bacterium
GCAGACGGGAGATGCCGTATGCCACTGCATTTTCTTCACCCAGTGTACGGACCTCGACCTGTGAAAAATCCAGCTTACTCCGCTTTTCACCGGATTGGGCGATGGCGCCAATATCATCGATTAACTGAGCTCTTTGAACGATGCCCTTGTCGGTGACGTTGATGAAATCCTGGTGGTAATAACCCAACAACGCATCCACATCCGCCTGGTTCCACATGTCGGCGTAATAGTCCAGCACGGCAAGAACTTCAGTCTTGGTATCGGCATTCACCGGGCCCGCCATAAATAACAGCAGCAATATCGCAACCAGCCTGTTTCGCAGTTTCATGGTTTCAGCCTCCTCACCATAGTCAAACAATCAATCACTTAAGACGGTCAATGGTAAGGCATTTGCGGACCTGATTGCACCTGTGTCCCGAATAAAATCCGCATTACTATCAGGCTTGATGGCGACATTATTGAGTTCTTCAAGAAGCAGGTACATGATGCAGGTGGGGGTAATTATCAAACGTTGTTGAATGACGCCTTGCGCCATTACATTCAGTCAGAAACCGAACTTTTGGAAGAAACGTTGCGGAAAGTAATTCGCGAAGAGTTGAAGTTGGCAAAGTAGCCGGCACTGTTACTTCCGGTCCCACCAGCCCTGACTGAAATCGCCCACAAAACTGCGGGTGATTTTCGTCTATTAATGACTGTGAGCTTATCTACAATCCTATAAGTGGCTTACTGAACAGTTGAGCAAGGGTTTTAAAAGTACGCCATATGTCGTACAATACGAGGGCGCATAATGGGTTTTAATGAAGCAAAGAGAAAACTCATAGAGTGCCTGAATACTGGCTATGTACTCCATGAAGAAAGAAATGACATTGATGTCAAAAACCTTCTTGCTATCGGAGTTGTCTCGCTAGAAGAGGCGACCTATATCGTTGGAAGATCACGGGGTGATGGTTATTCCGTATCGCCACATCACTTCGATACAGAGATTGATGTGCATGTGCTCATGACGAAATTTTCTGTTCAGGCCTGGTATGTGAAGTGGTATTTCCTGGGACCGGATAGCGTGTTCATTAGTTTTCACCAGTAGGCTGCATTATGAAAATTCTAAAGGTAGGTGATACGCAAAGAGCTGCATGCGACCAGTGCAAGGCATTTATGCCTGTGACCTTTAAGCTGAGAACAGTTCCTTTCAGTGATGGTGTCGGCACTGTAAAAAATGTTCTGGTGGGGGTCTGTGAGCACTGCGATTCTGTAGTGGTTCTTCCGCATCAATCTACACCTCTAGTAAAAAAACAGATGGATGCTCAGCGAAAAGCCCTCGAGAGTCGTGTCCCTGCGCACATGGTAGACATACTGAACCTGGCCAGCGTTGAGATAAGCGGCGGTACAGAATTTGTCCCCGTCCTGATTAAGTTTTACATTCATTCTTTATCAAACAATGAAATTTCTTCGCGCGATATCCCACGATATCTTGATAGTGAGCTGGCCAAAGGGAGATCACAAAAAAGAATTTCGATTAAAGGGCGCCTGGTGGCAGAAGAAATTGATCGCCTCAAGGATATTACGAGCATCAGGAGTACCACGGATATTATCAAGGCCGTTGTGCTAAAAATTAATGATGATGTGCTTGTCAAAAAGAAGATAGGAATGATTAAACAACTAAAAAACATTGTTGCTGCAACGGCTTAGATTCGGGCACCTGCCATAACAATACGAACAAAGTAATCCACATAAAAGGGGGGGCGGGTACATTTTTCATTGTGTATCCGGCCTCTTTTCTTCCTTGCTATCGATTTTCGCGCAGTGCGCGCCAGCCATTGGGGCGGCCCAATACGGTGTGTTAAAATAAATCTACCGTAATACGCGAAGCGTGGTCGGGATGAGTGGTTTTAAGAAATTGGCCTCTATTTACTGCCGGGGTTTTATTCTTGGCATGCTGGGCTTGGTTTGTGCCATTCCATGCGCCGGGGCAGCTGAAGACTACACGGTATTGCGGCAACGCCTGGTCGAAGAGGTATCCGAGGATGTCATTCGAACCCGCGCTTATACCGGCAAAGGCGCGCTGGATGAACGCGTGATGCGGGTGCTGGGTATGGTCGGCCGGCACCGGTTTGTACCGGCCAATTTGCAATCCCAGGCATATGAAAACCGGCCCTTGCCAATCGGTTATGGCCAGACCATTTCTCAACCCTATATCGTTGCCCTGATGACCGATTTACTGGAGCCCGAGGCGGGTGATGTGGTGCTGGAGATTGGCACCGGCTCGGGTTACCAGGCGGCGGTCCTGTCGAGGCTGGTTGACCGCGTTTATACCATTGAAATCATCCCGGAGCTGGCCGAATCGGCATCAGAGCGCCTGAAACGCCTTGGTTTTGCGAATGTCGAGGTCAAAAACGCAGATGGTTACTTTGGTTGGCAGGAACACGCGCCGTTTGATGCGATCATCGTGACGGCTGCGAGCAGCCATATCCCGCCATCGCTGGTGCAACAGTTAAAACCCGGTGGTGTACTGATGATTCCGGTAGGTCCGGTCTTCCAGGTTCAGCAACTGAGCCTGGTGAAAAAAGATGCCGACGGTGAGGTCACCATTCGCCAGGTTCTGCCGGTCAGGTTTGTGCCTTTTACCGGTGAACATTAACCCGCGTATTGCACCTGCCCCTACCGGGCCGCCGCTGTATTCCATCGCCCTGCTTTCAGCCGCCGCCCTGGCTTATGAAATTCTGCTCATGCGTTTGTTTTCCATTATCCAGTGGCATCATTTTGCCTACATGATGATCAGCCTGGCACTACTTGGCTATGGTGCCAGCGGCACGTTCCTGGCGCTCACCCGGCGCTGGTTGGAAGGGCGGTTTTTAGTTGCCTATGTTGTTAATGCCACGTTGTTTGGCGTGACTGCCCTGGTTTGTTTCCGGCTTGCCCAGGTCGTGCCGTTCAATGCGCTGGAAATTCTCTGGGATCCGCGCCAGCCGCTTTGGCTGCTGTTGATTTTTCTGCTGTTATTCATACCGTTTTTTTGCGTCGCAAATTGTATCTGCCTGGCCTTTTCACAATTCAGCAAACAACTGCACCGGGTATATTGTTTTGACCTGGTGGGGGCGGGGATTGGGGCCGTGGCAATTATCGGTCTGTTGTTTATCGCCTCGCCGGTAATGGCACTGCAGGTGGTGGCGGCAGCGGGCCTGTTATCCGCGGCCGTAGCCTTACGCGAGTGCAGGGCGCAGACTCGCGGGCCGGCGCTGGTACTGTTATTGACTGCAGCCGTGGTGCTCACTCCCGCTGTCGGGTTTTCGTTACAGGTATCCCAGTTCAAGGGCCTGAGCCAGGCCTTGCGGGTGCTTGATGCAAAACAGTTGGACCAGCGTTCCAGCCCGCTGGGACAGTTGACGACGGTTGCTAGCCAAACGGTTCCTTTCCGCCACACACCCGGCCTGAGCCTCAATACACCGGCACCCATTGGGGAGCAACTGGCTGTGTTCACCGATGCGGATGGGTTGAGCGTGCTGACCCGCTTTGATGGTGAACTGGAAAAACTGGCCTACCTGGATTACCAATCGTCGGCCCTGCCTTACCACTTACTGGACGAACCCGCGGTGCTGGTGCTGGGCGCGGGTGGCGGCGCGGACGTGTTGCAGGCCTTATATCACCGTGCGAGCCGGGTTGATGCGGTAGAACTTAATCCGCAGATGGTGGAACTGGTCAACGGGCAGTTTGCAGATTTCACAGGTTCTCCTTACCAGTTGCCCGCTGTGACGGTATTCAACAGCGAGGCGAGGGGGTTTGTGACCGCCAGCACCAACCGTTATGACCTGGTACAGGTCGCACTGCTCGATTCGTTCAGCGCATCTTCTGCCGGACTCTATGCACTCAGCGAAAACTACCTGTATACGGTCGAGGCTTTTTCCGAATATCTGCAAAAGCTGCAACCCGGTGGAATGATCAGTATCACCCGCTGGACCAAAACACCACCGCGGGATGGTCTTAAAATTTTTGCCACGGCGGTGGCGGCGCTGCAACACGCAGGAGTCGCCGAACCTGGCCTGCAACTGGTTATGATCAGAAGTTGGAACACCAGTACCCTGCTGATCAAAAATGAAGCATTCAATAACTACGCTATCAACACCCTGAAGATTTTTTGCCGGGAGCGTTGGTTTGATCTCGTTTATTACCCCGGCATCACGGCCAATGAGGCCAATCACTACAACCAGTTACCCGAACCCTGGTTTTTTGAAGGCGCAGGTCACTTGCTGGGCCCCGCAGATGCTGCATTTTTGGATGACTACAAGTTCAACATCCATCCTGCCACCGATAACCGGCCCTATTTTTCCCACTTCCTCAAGTGGCGCACATTGCCGGAGCTGCTGACCTTAAGCGAGCGCGGTGGCATGCCTTTGCTGGAATGGGGCTACCTGGTATTAATTACCACCCTGGTCTTGGCCCTGCTGGCCAGTCTCTTACTGGTGTTGTTGCCTTTGTGGCTGGGTCGTGGCCGCGGATTCCGTGTGGCAGGCCTGAGCTGGCGAATCATGGTCTACTTTGCAGCCATTGGCACTGCGTTCATGTTTATCGAGATTGCCTTTATCCAGAAATTCATATTGTTCCTGCATCACCCGCTGTATGCCATATCGGTGGTGCTGTGTGCCTTTTTGGTGTTTGCAGGCCTTGGCAGCCTGCTGTCGGCGCGTTGGCACAAATGGTTTACCTTGCCCAGGGTCAGTGTCGCTATCGGCGGGCTTTCGGTGCTCTATATCCTGTTTCTGCCTGGGTTGTTTGAAAACCTGGTGCAGATACCCGGTGTATTCAAAATACCCCTGTCGATATTGCTGATCGCGCCACTGGCATTCCTGATGGGTGCGCCTTTTCCATTGGGTCTGGATGTGGTCTCAAAAAGCCTGCCGGACTGGATTCCCTGGGCCTGGGGCATCAATGGCTGCGCCTCGGTGGTGAGCGCCATCCTGGCCACCCTGCTTGCCATCCATATTGGCTTTGTTTTCGTGGTGATGCTGGCGGTATTGCTTATGTGCTGGCCGCACTGGTTTTGCCACGGCAGCTTTAAAGGTAAGTCACTGCGGGAGAAGCCTCCCACATAGTAAAAACGGGCATAATAAGCTTAAGTGAAAACCATCTTCTCTACCTGAAATTCTCAGGCTTTGAGAAACCCTTCCTGCATGATTAAAGAGTTATTATAGAAAGGAACAACAACCGGAAGTTTGATACCGCATATATTGAGTTTTCTCATTCAACTCCAGATGGCTGACAGCGGGTAACAATCTTCAAGAGGGGTTAGTAAATGTCACTCCATATCATCCACTCTAACCGGGTGGAAAATTTGCTGGACGACCTGTCCTACAAGATTGCGATACCGCATCCACAAGCGGGGTTTTTGGATGGTGAAGTGGTGTTGCTTGATAACCCGGTTCTGGGTAAGTGGCTTAACCTTCAGCTTGCGGGTAAAAACAAGATAGCGGCCAACATCCAGTATGTTCAGCTATCCAGGTTTTTCTGGGATCTGGCACGATCTCTATTGTCCGCATATATCCCCAAACATGCTCCCCTGGATAAGGTTGAAATGACCTGGCGCCTGATGGGCTTGTTGGAAAATGAACAAATTCTTGAAAGTACCGCCCTCAAACCGGTCAAAGCTTACCTGGCTGGTGATAAGTTCACCGATCTCAAGCGTTACCAATTGGCCGTGAGTGTCGCAGACTTATTTGATCAATACCTTATATACCGGCCTGATTGGATCAATAAGTATTGGGATAAGAATAAAAATATCACCCTGGCAGGAGAGCAGGCACCGGGTTCTTTGTGGCAGAGCTCAGAGGCCTGGCAAAAAGTTTTATGGGCGAAGATGGTAGAGCCCCTGGATGATTCCAATGCCCCGCATCATCGGGCGGATATCCTGATCAGTCTGCTCAAAACATTGGAGGGTGATCTTGCAGCTAACGCTCTGAAGTTTCATCGGCTGTTTGTTTTTGGTGTCACTTCAATGCCGGAGTCTCAAATTGATTTGCTGATGCTGCTTGGTAAACATATT
>JAOUCZ010000040.1 GCA_029859505.1 Lysobacterales bacterium
AGCTAGACGGGATCGAACCGTCGACCTCTACAATGCCATTGTAGCGCTCTCCCAGCTGAGCTATAGCCCCGCAAGGCGCGTGATCTTACTGAGTTATTGTCGGCCTGTCAAACCCAATTTCAGTATCAGGCGGATCGGCTGGTTTGTTTGACCAGTGCAGCCTGTTCTCCGCTGATTCTGTCACTGGCTGGATTCATGGTGGAAAGACCGTGACCCTGGTGTAAAAGATAGCTCAACCACTTGTCCAGAGCCTGGTTTCGCCGCCAGCTATGTCGTAGTGTTTGTAGCGGTTTAAACATTGAAGATGTTAAATCTGTGTGGGAATTTAATCCATTGGAAAGCGCAGCTGGTTTTTTCTGATTCCGTTCGTCGGGCTGATCCATTTCATTACCTGGTCGTTCAAAACCCTGTACATGGTCGAATGAAGTTACCTCGGCAAGACGTGCATCGTTGTAAACGCGAATATGTGCATCAGGTGCGATTTCCAGTGGTTCCTTCCTGTCAAACTGGTAGGTAAGACGTACGAAATGGGTGAACGGGTGGCGTTCAAGTATGTCCATTCTGAGTAACGGGGAGCCGTGAACCCGTGACTGGAAGGAGTCATAATGGGCAACCTGGTCTGGAATCAATAACTGCAATTGACGATAGATTTCCGTCTGCAGTTCCTGCAGGCGCCTTAACTTCGGTTGCAATAAAAAACAGTCTTTTTGCATAAATGAACCCATGAAAAAATCATAGCACATGTTTGGATGGGGTAATGTTGGTTGACCAATAACAGAAATGACGGACACTGCGTCCGTCATTCTATTTGGAAGGTCCCGTAGGGTGCGTACTGTTTGGTGGAGTTTGGCGGTGCGTAACGAGTTATGCACCCTACGTATGGCAATGTATCCTTTTTTAGTCAGCCAGGCGTGGTGTGATAAATTTTTCTGTTACGGCCTTGTTGAGAATTTCCGGCGGTAACAGACCCTGGGCCAGCAGGAAGTCATGAAATTCCTGTTGGTCAAATTTGTCTTTTAAACGTAATTCAGTACTGGCCCGCAACGCCTGCAGGTTTTCATAACCGTAGTAGTATGCGGTCGCTTGTGCCGGCGATCGGAAAGTGTAGCGATCTATTTCGGTCTGTGCGTTCAGATCATCCAGAACCACTTCCTCCATCAGTACGCGCTTGGCTTCTTCAGCACTGATCAGGCCCAGGTTTAACATAGGATCCAGCCAGATCCTGGCTGCGCGCAGCAGCCTGTCCTGAAGCGAAATCAACTGGCCTTCCAACGGCATATAGGGTTTGGTTATAGCCTCTGCGTAAAGCGCCCAGCCTTCGACATTGGCTGAATTGAACGCAAACAATGCACGCGCAGTTGAAACACCACCACGTATCATGGTTGTGAATTGCATCTCGTGACCCGGGCGGGCCTCATGTGCCGACAGGGTCCACATCATGGCCGGGAATGCGTAATCACTCTCCGGCCAGCTTCCATCTTCGTTGGGTTCGATAGTGGGTACGATGAATTCGGGGAATTCACCGGTATTTCCCACCAGTCGCGGGATATCCAGGTGTGCAGCAGGCTGTTGCGCTGTTTCCGCCGGTGTAGCCATGCGTACCCGGGCGGGTTCGTCCGGCAAGGAAACCAGTCCTTCACGGGCGATAATCACATCCAGTTCGCTCATGATCTCGCGATACTTGGCCATCAACTCGTCACCGTGCACCTGGTCAGCTTTCAGTAAGCGAATCACCTCACGGTAATTGCTGGTTTCATAACCTTTTTGTTTGGCTACCAGTGGTGCCAGGGCCATCATCTCATTGCGGATGTTCATAAATCCGACCTGACCGGTTCTGATCAGCGCCTCAGGTGAATCATCAACACCGTAGTTTTTCAGTTGGAGTTCATATAATTCGCGTGGTAAGGCAGCGCTGTCGCGGGTGTTGGGAAGAATGGTTTCTTTTACCCAGTCGTTGTAATCCGTCAGTTGCTCCGTCAGCACTGCGAGGTCCTCTTCATAACCCTCCAATTCAGTTGCTTCGAAAACACTTTGCAGGCCCTGGATCATGACAGGTGAACGCTCAAGGTCCTGCTGTACTTCGCCGGAGAAAGGTTTGATCAGCCCGGGTATTTCAGAGCGCTCGGTCAGACGGAGCTTTGCCAGTTCTGTCAATGCTTCGTAGCCTTCCGCAGCACCGGTATATTTTTTTAGCCGCACCAGGGCGGCCTTTTGACGTTCCAAGGGAACCTGCTTGTCCAGTAGTCCCCTGAAGCCGGCAAATATCAGGCCGGTAAGGTTGCCGTATGGCAGTACCCTCTCATAGTTAATCCGGTTTGCTTCCATGCCGTCCTTCTCGGACTTGATCATGATTTCTATATCCTGCGCAACACGTGGATCCTCCTCCTTGAGGAGTAATGCCTCCAGCATGGCAATGTTCTTTTCCGAAACAGCAATTTGCCGTTCAAAAAGTTCATCGCCCAGGTCAAAAACATCTTCATCATAGCCGTCCACACCGCTCTGACCTGCAAACTCAGGTGCGAACTGTGCGGTGGACTCCAATAACTTGTAAGCAATTTCGTTTGAGCGCTGAACCCATTCTGGTGTGAAATTGGATGCACCCTGGGCAAAAGACGTGGAACAGACCAGTAATGCTGAGAATGCCAGACATGCAAAGAAAGTCGCTTTGATTGTTTTATCGGTTTTCATATATTTGCCTCAATAATCAGTGTGGCTATGCTACCGCGCAACTCTTCGTCTTACATGGGTGTATGGTCATGGCATGACCGCAGCTTCTGTAGGGCTTGGCCGATTCGGGTTCACCTGTCTGGCAGCTTTCCTTTAGTTGATCCATAATGCCGTTTTTCGTGAACAACGATTTGCTTATGCCGTTATTGATACTCGCCGGTTTGTTCCTGTTGGTTGCTGCAGCGTACTCTTCAGTGGGTTTTGGTGGCGGCTCAACCTATAACGCGCTGCTGATACTGTCCGGTACAGATTTCAGATTGATTCCATCCATAGCTCTGACCTGTAACATTCTGGTGGTCAGCGGTGGAGTTTTTCACTATTACCGGGCGGGTTCTCTGTCCCTTGGTAAGCTGCTGCCCTTTATTGTTCTGTCGATACCGATGGCCTGGCTGGGTGGCCGGTTGTTGGTATCCGAACAGGTTTTTATCGGCTTGCTGGGGTTTAGCCTGCTGGTGGCCGCGGCGCAAATGCTGTTAAAGCGAAGCGGTTCAATCACCGCGAGCAATTACACTACTGCGCGATATTGGTTGGTGGCTGCACCTGTTGGTGGCCTTATCGGCTTACTGGCTGGAATTACCGGAATTGGTGGTGGGATATTTCTTGCGCCCATCATCTATTTTCTTCACCTGGCACCGGCACGTACGGTCGCCGGAATCACCAGTAGCTTTATCCTGGTTAACTCCATTGCGGGTTTGGCCGGTCAACTGATGAAAGCGGGCGACTATTCACCCTATGAGGGCTGGGTGCAGGCCTGGCCATTGTTTATTGCCGTTTTGATCGGCGGTCAAATCGGCAGTCACCTGAGCGCTTATCATCTGCCTGAAAGCTGGATCAAGCGTTTGACGGCAGTACTGATGTTATACGTGTCACTCAGGCTGATCTGGCGTTGGGCGGGTATGGGCCTGATATGAGCTTTAGTCGTCAAATATCGATGGTGCTGGGTTATTAGTCCCGTGCGGGTTAGAATCTGCCTTCTTTTTACATCTGTGATTTGATGCATTTAGCTTGCAGATGCCCTGATAAGGATTGTGATTTTTTGATACCAATTACTGACACATTGGCCAGGCCGCTGAAGGATTTGAGGATTTCGGTCATGGACCGGTGCAATTTGCGCTGTACCTATTGCATGCCTGAGGAATCGCTGAATGGGAAAGGTGTATTTTTGCCTTCACACCATTTGTTGAGTGACGGTGAAATTGAGTTGATGGTTCGTGTCTTCACCAGCCTGGGTGTGCACAAGGTTCGCCTGACTGGCGGGGAGCCATTGCTGCGGCCGGGTTTTGTGGAACTGGTTGACCGGATATCTTCTATCGAAGGGATTACTGATCTTGCCTTGACGACCAACGCGGTTCTGTTGCCGCGTTATGCCGAAGCGCTTAAAAAGGCGGGTCTCGGCCGGATCACTGTTAGCCTGGATAGCCTGGATGAGGCAGTGTTCCGCGAGATGGCAGGTGGTCGTGGTTCAGTGAGTGAAGTACTCGATGGCATCGAGGCAGCCGAGCAGGCAGGTTTCGATAATGTGAAAATCAACACGGTGGTGCAGCGAAATATCAATGACCATACCGTACCTGACCTGGTAGAGCATTTCAGAAACAGCGGTCATACCATCAGGTTGATCGAGTTTATGGATGTGGGTAACGTCAACCACTGGGATCGCCAATTGGTCGTGCCGAGTGCCGATTTGTTGAAGAACATACATGACCGGTGGCCTCTGCGTCCGGTGGCAAAACAACCGCTTGGGGAAACTGCCCGCCGTTACGCCTTCACCGATGGTGCGGGTGAAATCGGCTTTATCAGTTCCATTACCGAACCATTTTGTGGTGACTGCTCACGAGCACGGATCACTGCCGATGGTACGTTTTATAGCTGTCTGTTTTCAGCACGTGGAACCGAATTACGCGATAGAATTCGCGGTGGTCTGGATGCGAAGGAACTGACGGCCGTGATACGTGATTTATGGGAGAAACGGGGCGACCGTTACAGTGAGTTGCGAAATGAACTGCCGCGTGCACAACCACATGTTGAAATGTATCGAATGGGTGGATAAATGAAAGTCAAAGTGCGCTATTTTGCCCTGTTTCGTGAGCAGGCCGGTTGTGCTTCCGAGAGCGTCGATTTCCCGGGTGGTACTGCCAGGGAACTGTTTCAGATGATGACGGCAAAACATCAGGCGCTCAATACTCAGGCTGCTTCCCTTGTCGCAATCAATGATGAGATGAGCGGTTGGGAAAGCACCATTAGTGAAAATGACGAAGTGTTGTTTTTCCCACCGGTAGCGGGCGGATGAAGTTTTCCGTCAGCGACACTGCAATAGACGTTTCCGCCGCCAGAAAAGCCGTGGCTGACAAGCATTGTGGTGCATTGGTCGTTTTTGAAGGTTGGATCAGAGACCACAATGAAGGTCAGCAAGTTGAGCGACTTGAATACGAGGTGTACCGGCCGGTTGCGGAAAAAGAGGGCGCACGAATCATCGATGAGGCGTTTGCGCGTTTTGCTATTACTCATGCCCTTTGTATACACCGTGAAGGTTTGCTGGAACTGGGAGATTGTGCGGTGATCGTTTGTGTTTCTTCTGCTCATCGCGGCGCGGCCTTTGATGCCTGCAGGTATATCATCGATCAGACCAAGACCCGTTTGCCGATCTGGAAGAAGGAGCATTACGTAACCGGAATCAGCGAGTGGGTCAATTGTGAACAATGTGCCACGGCCGGAGATGCCCACGGGGAACACCGGCATGACTGACGATCGTATGCAGCGTTATAGCGAGATCATCATTGAACACAGCCAGTTTCCACGTCATCACGGCAGCATTGAAGACCCCACACACCTAGGTCATGGTGAGAACCCATTTTGTGGTGATCGTGTCACACTGCAATTTTCGGTCAACGATGCCGGTGTTATCGAACAGGTGGCGTTTGAAAGTGTTGGCTGTGCCATTTCGACCGCCTCCGCCTCACTGTTGGCGAGCCACCTTTATGGCCTCAGCCTATTAGAGGCGCAAGCCTTATTCGATCAAGTCCGGAGTGCTATAACCGGCGAGGCCGATGAATCCAGGGATGAGCAGTTAGGTGAGTTGGCTGCACTGGCTTTTGCGGGACGCTACCCTTCAAGGGTCAAATGTGCAACTTTGCCCTGGCACGTGTTGAAACACGCATTGATGCAGGACGTTTCAGTCGCTACAACCGAGTGACCATTCTTCTTTACTGACGGCAGTCTTTGCAGTCAGGGTTCTTTTTGATTCCTAGTGATTGCCACTGCCAGTTTGCAGCATCGAAGACATGTAGTCCGGCGGGTGCAGGCAGGCCGGCAAGGTGGGTCAGCGCGAAATGCGCCGCAGATGTGCCGCTGATACCGGCTACAGGCGCGAATATGCCGGCTCCCGGGCAATCTTCCAGCATATCGGGGGCATTGCCATACACACAACGATAACAGGCCTGTTCCGGCAGGTCAGGGCGCAGCAGCATGATCTGCCCCTCCATGCGGATGCATGAGGCCATAATCCAGGGAGTATTTAAAGCCAGGCAACTGCGATTAACCGCCAGACGCGTGCCGTAGTTATCGCTGGCATCAACCACCAGGTCACAGTCGGGAAAGAGTACATGCATGTCCTCATCACTCATGCGTCGGGTAAGGCATTGCACCCGGGTTTCCGGGTTAAGGGCATTGAGGGTATCACTTGCTGCTTCTGTTTTGAGTCGGCCGAGATCCGATTGACGGTAAAGTATTTGCCGGGCGAGGTTGCTTTCGGCCACCGTGTCAAAATCACATAGCGTCACTTGACCGACGCCACTCGATACCAGGTATTGGGCTGCAGCACAGCCAAGACCACCGATTCCAATCAAAGCCACGTGTGCGTCCCGGATGCGCTTTTGACCATTGGCTCCGATTCCCTTTAACGGCAGGTGAGCAGAATACCTCAGCATATTGGTCTAATTGTTATCAAGGATGGCTTGTGCGGTGGCTGAAAGGCCTTCGGGATGCACCCAGTCGCCACGTTTACCACCGGATTTAAACAACAGCTTTATATCGGTGATTTCAAGTGCTGCGTTGATCGGTTTGGTCAGGTCCCAAATGGTAAGAAGGGCAATGTTCAAACCACAAAGTGCTTCCATTTCAACACCGGTTTGCGCATCAATTTCGGCAACTGCATAGACTTCGACTGCGAAGCCATCCTGCCTGAGGCGGGTGTGTATCGAAACACGGTTCAGTGAAATAGGGTGGCAAAGCGGGATCAAGGCAGGTGTTTGCTTGGCCGCCTGGATGCCGGCAAATTCTGCCAGTGCCAGTGCATCACCCTTGGGTAGTGTCTTGCTCTTCAACAATTCAAATGCCTCTGCACCAACGTTGATCTGTCCACTGGCCAGCGCCAGGCGGTAGGTGATGGGTTTGGCGGCTACATCGGCCATCGAAAAACCGTGTTGCGGGTGATCTGATTCAGACATGGGTTGTTGGGCTCCGGTGGCGTTTATCGCATTGATTTAATGCGGTTGAGGTGATCTTGCTTCTCTGCTCGGCTCAGGAAGGATGATTCAAACCCGTTGAGTACCAGTTGAAATATTTCATCACGGGTGAGGTCAACGGCGTCAATCAGGGTATGGAAGTTCTCGTTCATATAGCCACCGAAGTAGGCCGGGTCGTCAGAGTTGACACAGGCATTTAGTCCCAACGCCAGCATTCTGCGAATCGGGTGGTCATGTAACTCCTTGACCACCGCCAGACGCAGGTTTGAGAGCGGGCAGACGGTCAACGACATTTTCTCATTCGCCAGACGCTGAACCAGTGCTTCATCTTCAAGTGAGCGGTTGCCGTGATCAATGCGATCTACGTTCAGCAGGTCAAGTGCCTCGTAGATGTACTCCGGTGGGCCTTCTTCACCGGCATGCGCGACACGTTTGAGTCCCATTTCTGCAGCGTTTGCAAATACCTTTTGGAACAGCCGGGGAGGGCGCCCCAATTCAGATGAGTCCAGGCCCACAGCCGTTATCCTGTCCAGGTAGGGCTCGGCTGATTGCAATGTTGCAATGGCATCTGCTTCATCCAGGTGACGCAAAAAACACATAATGAGTTTACTGCTGATACCCAGATCAGTTTTCGCTTTATCGAGGGCGGCACATATACCACTCATGAAAACTTGAAACTCGATACCGCGCTCAGTATGACCTTGAGGGTCAAAAAATATTTCACAATGCACCACGTTTTGCTGATGGCAGCGCAGCAGGTAAGCCCAGGTCAGGTCATAAAAATCCTGCTCTGTTTGCAGTACGGACATACCTTTATAATAAAGATCAAGAAAGTCTTGTAAGCAATTGAAATTATATGCATTAGCTATCGATTCAATATCGGGGTAGGGTAGGCTGACCGCGTTTCTTTCGGCCAGTTCGAACATCATGGCCGGTTCCAGGCTGCCTTCGATATGGATATGCAGTTCTGCTTTTGGAAGCCTTTCGACCAGTTTCTTGAGTTCAGACATGATTCATTTTCTCTTCAGGGAGTGCTGTTTCGCAACGAGTTCTGCCAGCGCCACGAATCTGCACACATGTTCTCGAGTGTACGGCTCGACTGCCAGCCCAGCAACTGACAGGCCAGCCGGGTATCGGCCCAGCATTTGGCAATATCCCCCGTACGCCTGTCGCTGATGCGATAGGGGACATTACAGTGATTTGTTTTCTCAAATGCACTGATCATTTCCAACACCGATATCCCCTGGCCGGTTCCGAGGTTTACCGTTAATAACTCTTGTCGCTGTTGCAGGTAGTCCAGTGCAGCAACATGCCCGTTGGCCAGGTCGACAACATGAAGATAATCCCGCACGCCGGTGCCGTCGATTGTGTCGTAATTATCGCCAAAGATAGTCAACTCTTCACGCAAACCGGCTGCAGTCTGTGCGATAAAGGGCATCAGGTTGTTGGGGACGCCCCTGGGGTTTTCGCCGATGAGCCCGCTTTCATGTGCGCCTACCGGGTTGAAGTAGCGCAAACGGGCCAGTCGCCAGTCCGGTTCCGCCTGGTACAGGTCTGCCAGTATGTCTTCAATAACAAGCTTGGTGGCGCCATACGGGCTGGTGGTGGAACGTGGAAAATCTTCAGTGATGGGAACACTCGCAGGGTTGCCGTAGACGGTGGCGGATGAGGAAAACACCATGGTTTTCACGGCAGCTGCGCGCATGGTCATTAACAGGTTAAGGGTTCCGCTGACATTGTTTTCATAATACGCCAGCGGTAGCTGTACTGAGTCACCCACGGCTTTCAGGCCTGCAAAATGCATGACTGCGTTCACATTATGTTCGTCAAATATATTTTTCAGTAATGCGCTGTCACGGATATCGCCCTCGATAAATCCGGGTTCACGGTTGCAAATCTGACCTATTCGTTTAATGACCGTGGCATCACTATTACAGAGGTTATCCAGTACGACCACATCATGCCCCGCTTCGAGTAGGGCTACGCAGGTATGTGAACCGATAAAGCCCGTACCACCGGTGACGAGTATTGTTGTTTTCAAACTATGTCGCCTCTGGAGCAATCCGTGTTGAACTATCCGAATAATACAGCTTTCGGTTGTTTTATGGGAGTCTGCGATTATAATCACAACACCCCGTAAAACACCGGAAAAACCATGAAAATATTAGTTACCGGCGGCGCCGGCTTCATCGGTTCAGCACTGATTCGCTACCTTGTTTCCAGCACCGACAACGATGTGATAAATCTGGACAAGCTGACCTATGCCGGCAATTTGGACTCCCTGCTACCGGTCGCTGATTCAGCTCGTTACCAATTTGAGCAAGCTGATATTTGTGATCGTGAATCACTGGATCGTATTTTCGCCACTCACAAGCCGGATGCAGTCATTCACCTGGCCGCAGAAAGCCACGTGGATCGCTCAATCGATGGACCGGGTGACTTTATCCAGACTAACCTGGTTGGCACTTACAGTATGCTGGAAGCGGGCCGCTCCTACTGGTCCGGTTTGAGCGAATCAGCCCGCGCGGGATTCCGTTTTCTGCATGTTTCCACCGACGAGGTTTATGGTGACCTCGCCGGTAGTGATGACCTGTTCCGTGAAGATACTTCATATGACCCCAGTTCGCCGTATGCGGCAACCAAGGCCGGTTCGGACCACTTGGTCAGGGCCTGGGGTCGTACATTCAAGTTTCCGGTACTGGTGACCAATTGCTCCAATAATTACGGGCCCTACCAGTTTCCCGAGAAGCTTATTCCGCACATGATCCTGAACGCCCTGAAGGGCAAGCCCTTGCCAATGTACGGCGATGGCACGCAGATAAGGGACTGGTTGTATGTGGATGATCATGCGCGCGCACTTTACCGCGTGCTAACTACTGGCATACCCTCTCAAACCTACAATATCGGTGGCTTGAATGAGAAAAAGAATATCGATGTGGTTAGAGAGATTTGCGCCATTATGGATGAGCTGGTCACGGACAAGCCTGCAGATGTAAGCCGTTTTGAGGAGTTGATTACTTTCGTCAAGGATCGCCCCGGCCATGACGAGCGTTATGCTATTGATGCTGAAAAAATCAATATAGAACTGGATTGGCAACCGGCAGAGGATTTCGCATCCGGTATCCGTAAAACGGTTCGCTGGTATTTAGAAAATGATCTGTGGTGGCAACGTGTGGTCGATGGCAGTTATCGTCTGGAGCGTCTGGGGGCTGGAGCTTAATCCGGATATCTCATCGGTATCCTCGCCCGGACGTGTACCGTATTTCACCGGTACACCCGATTGCAGCTGGCCGCTTTTTTAATTCAGAGGCTTTAATCTTGCGGTGAAATGTCTCAACGACGCAGGTTCCCAGGTCACTTCCAGACCGGGGACATCAGATATGTTGTTTTTCAAATTCTCGAATACTTCGACGATGTAATCTGCCTGGGCCTGGGTGTAAACACGGCGTGGCATTGCCAGCCTTACCAGTTCCATTGCGGCTGGCTTTTCACCGCCATCGGGTTGACGGCCGAACATGAAGCTTCCAATTTCTACTCCACGTATGCCTCCCTGTATGTAAAGCGCCACTGCAAGGGCCTGTGCCGGATATTGCAGTGACGGGATATGCGGTAGCATTCTTTTCGCGTCAACAAAGATAGCGTGGCCGCCTGCCGGTTTCATCACCGGTACGCCCATTGCGTCCAGTCTTTCGTTGATGTATTGGATCGAACGAATACGGTATTGCAGGTAATCCTCGTCAATGATTTCCTCCAGGCCGGTGGCAATGCATTCCATATCGCGTCCGGAAAGGCCACCGTATGTGGGGAACCCTTCGGTCATAATAAGTCGGGTACGGGCTTTTTCTGCCCATTCATCGTTGTTCACGGCCAGCCAGCCGCCCATGTTGGAAAAAGTGTCTTTCTTGGCACTCATGGTCATGCCATCGGCATGAGAGAAGATTTCCCTGACGATTTCCTTGACCGACTTGTCCCGGTAACCCTCCTCGCGTAACTTGATGAAGTAGGCGTTTTCGGCAAAACGGGCACTGTCAATGATCAATGGTTTGCCATATTTCTCACAGATGGCCTTTGTTCCGCGGATATTGGCCATCGAAACGGGTTGTCCGCCACCTGCATTATTGGTGATGGTGATCTCGACCATAGGAATATTGTCGGCCTCCGAAGCCAACAGCGCTTCCAGCTTGTCGAGATCCATGTTGCCCTTGAATGGATGTTCCAGAGAAGGGTCGAGGCCTTCTTTGATAACCAGGTCCCTGGCATCTATTTCAGCATCTTCAAAATTGGCACGGGTGGTGTCGAAATGGGTATTGTTGGGTACAATTTTTCCCTTGCCATGTCCGTCTGCAACCACGAAGGTAAGAATATGCTCGGCGGCGCGTCCCTGGTGTGTTGGTATGATATGTTTGAAAGGCATCAGGTCTTTCACTGCGGCTTCAAAACGATAATAGGAGGGTGAACCTGCATATGATTCATCACCTTTCATCAGTGCCGCCCATTGATTGGTGCTCATTGCACCTGTGCCGGAGTCGGTCAGCAGATCAATCAGGACATCCTCTGACTTCAAGGAGAAGAGATTGTAATGCGCATCTTTGATCAATTGTCTGCGTTGCTCAACCGTGGTCATTCTGATCGGTTCAACTGTTTTGATCCGGAAAGGTTCGATGATGGTCTTCATTGCTGTTCCTTTGTTTGTTTATACGGGCTCAGGAAGGTAGCCATCCCGGCTGAGTTACCCTCGTAATTACCCGTTTTATGTGCCCTGACTACTTTAGGATTCGAGATTGAATTCTTTCTCATGCATGAAAGCGGCATGCCTGGGTGCCCGTTTGGTCTGGCTCCATTCCTCGATCATTTCCGGCGCCAGTTCATAGAGTTTCTCCAGTGCACCGGGGCGCTCTACGTTTGCACAAAGTTCGAGGCGGTGACCGCTGGGGTCGAAGAAATAAATCGATTTGAAAAGGTAGTGGTCGGTTGGCCCGATAACATCCAGGCCCGCCGCTTCGATGTGATTCTTAGCGGCCAGCAAGTCATCCATATTACCAATTTCAAATGCAATATGCTGTACCCATGACGGTGTGTTTTCATCCCGGCCCATTGGCGGTGAGTTGGGTATTTCAAAAAAGGCTAAAACATTTCCCTGGCCCGCATCGAGAAAAATATGGATGTAGGGGTCGGGGGCCTTGGTGCTGGGTACCTGGTCCTCGGCAATGGCCAGTAACAGGTCCATATTCAGCACATCCTTGTAAAACTTAACAGTCTCCTTCGCGTCTTTGCAGCGGTAGGCAACGTGGTGTATTTTCTTGATTTTCATTCATTATCCTCGCCGCTGATAACGCCACGGCGTAACTGGTCGCGCTCCATGGATTCGAACAATGCCGTGAAATTGCCTTCGCCAAAGCCCTCATCCTTTTTGCGTTGAATAAATTCAAAGAAAACCGGACCGACCATGGTCTCGGAGAAGATCTGCAATAACAGGCGTGGATCATCATCGGCTGTGGAACCATCAAGAAGGATGCCGCGAGTCTGAAGTTCTTCGACTGGTTCGCCGTGACCGGGAAGACGTTCATCCAGCATTTCGTAGTAGGTGGCCGGGGGTGCTGTCATAAATGGCAGTCCCCTGGTTTTTAGTGCATCCCAGCATTCAAGCAGGTCATCACAGATCAGGGCAATATGCTGGATGCCTTCACCATTGTAAGCCATCAGGAACTCTTCAATCTGTCCCACGCCCTGTGATGCTTCCTCGTTGAGCGGGATACGGATCTTACCATCTGGCGCTGTCATGGCCTTGGATAACAATCCTGTATATTCGCCCTTGATGTCGAAGTAACGAATTTCACGAAAATTGAAAATGCGCTTGTAATAATCTGCCCAGAACTCCATGCGGCCCCGGTACACATTGTGGGTCAGGTGGTCGATGAGTTTGAAACCGCAGCCGGTTGGATGACGGTCGATATCATCGTAAAAGACAAAGTCGATATCATAGAAACTTTGCCCTTGTTCATAACGGTCAATCAGGTAAAGAGGTGCCCCTCCGATTCCCTTGATTGCCGGCAGACGTAACTCCATCGGGCCGGTTGGGATGTCAATGGGTTGTGCGCCCATTTCCAGGGCGCGATAGTAGGCCTTATGGGCATCCTTGACCCGGAAAGCCATGCCACAGACACAAGGTCCGTGTTCCTCAGCAAAAAATGCCGCATGGCTTTTCGGTTCTTCGTTAATAATGAAGTTGATCTCACCCTGGCGGTACAGACGTACATTTTTGGACCGGTGCCTGGCAACAGGGGTAAAACCAAGCATGTCGAATACGGGTTCGAGCAACCCCGGGGTAGGGGATGCAAACTCGACAAACTCAAAGCCGTCCAGGCCCATCGGGTTGTCAAACAGATCTGTCATTATTAAATCTCCATTGAATTAAGATCGGGTTTTTCAGGCCAGTGGCTCGAAGCGCGCCTGGAAGAACCTCAAATACTCAGGTTCATAGACCATTTTCAGGCCTTTAATGCGGTCACGGCTTTCAAATACCCGGATAACAGATTCTGCCACCACGTCCATATGAGCCTGAGTATAAACACGTCGAGGCAACGTCAGTCTTACCAGTTCGAGCGCCGGTCGGCGATTCTTGCCGGTTACCGGATTGCGGCCAGCCGATACATTGCCGCGCTCCATCGTACGAATGCCAGCCTCTAAGTATAACTCAGCAGCCAGCGATTGGGCGGGATAGTCATCCTGATCAACATGCGGCAGGAACTCGCGGGCATCAATGAAGATTGCGTGTGAGCCGATAGGGTTTACAATTGGAACACCGGCTTGACGCAGCAAGTCGCCAAGATAGCGAACCTGACCGATGCGGGCAGCCTGGTGCTCTTCCATGACGGCTTCCCGGATGCCAAGTGCCATGGCTTCCATGTCGCGTCCGGCCAGGCCGCCATAAGTGTGCAGGCCTTCATAGACCACGACCATGTTTTGAGCCTTGCGGAAGATTGTCTCGTCATTACAGGCAAAGAAACCGCCAATATTGACCAACAGGTCTTTCTTGGCAGACATCGTGGCGCCGTCTGTAAGGTCGCATATTTCACGCAAGATGCTGCGAACTGATTTTTCAGCATAACCTTCTTCACGTTCTTTGATAAACCAGGCGTTTTCTATGGTGCGGGTAGCATCCAGCATGATTGGTATTTCATGTTTGCGGCAGTATGCATTCAGCTCACGCAAATTTGCCATGGAGAAAGGCTGGCCACCGGCCATGTTCACATTTCCCTCCAGGCTGAGGTAGGGAATGTTTTCGGCACCGACCTCCTGTACCAGGCGATCCAGCTTCTCAATGCTGACATTGCCCTTGAAAGGATGTCTGCTGGCCGGCTCATGCGCCTCGTCGATAATGACATCGACAAAATTACCGCCCGCGAGTTCCTGGTGAAGACGGGTTGTGGTGAAGTACATGTTGCCGGGAATATAGTCGCCTTCCTTGATCAGGATTTGAGAAAGAAGGTTTTCGGCTCCACGACCCTGGTGGGTGGGTACGAGGTATTTGTAGCCATAATATTCCCTCACCGCATCCTGCAGATGATAGAAGTTTTCGCTGCCTGAATATGCCTCGTCACCCATCATCAGGCCAGCCCATTGCCTGTCGCTCATTGCAGACGTGCCTGAATCGGTCAGCAGGTCGATGTATACATCACGGCTGCGAATCAGGAATGTGTTATATCCGGCCTCACGGATGGCCTGTTCACGTTCTTCCCGGCTTGTCATCCGGATGAGTTCAACCGATTTGATTTTGTAGGGTTCTGCCCAGCTGGGGCGTTGGCTTGTGTGTGTAGTCATGATTTCACCTGTGTTTTTCCTGTTGGATTTATCGGGATATCGCTGTTAATCATTATCCCCATTTATACCGAATAATGTGTTTCTGGTTTGACATATATGGTATTATTTTG
Organism: Lysobacterales bacterium; assembly: GCA_029859505.1. Classification (GTDB taxonomy): domain Bacteria; phylum Pseudomonadota; class Gammaproteobacteria; order Xanthomonadales; family SZUA-36; genus SZUA-36. The sequence goes on from JAOUCZ010000040.1 coordinate 15,119, forward strand.
AAACAATTGTTTAAAATATTATTTTAAAATAGTTTAATTGTAAAAAAGATGAATATTTCTGAATCCGATCGTAAGCTACTCCAGGCCCTGCAAGGTAATGTTAGTCTTAGCCAGATTGACCTGGCCGAACTTTCAGGTCTGTCACGTACCTCGGTCTGGCGGCGTGTTCGTGAATTGGAAGAGGCCGGCGTGATTGAAAACAAAGTGGCGTTACTCAATCCCAAGGCACTGGGGTTACAGATTCATGTTCTGTTATCCGTCAGCATGGTCGAGCATTCCGACAAGGTCAGGCGGTCATTCGAGACTCATGTTGAGGGCTTGCCAGAGGTAATGAACTGCTTTTCAGTATCCGGGGAGCGTGATTATGTTCTGCAGATAATCTCCAGGGATATGGAGTCATATAATGAGTTTCTGAATACAAAGATTCTGCATCATTCGAGTGTGCGGTCTGCGAGTTCGAGTTTTGCGTTGCGAAGGGTGAAGTACACAACTGAACTACCATTTTGACCTGCAGTTGTTTGGATATTGCTGAGTGACCCAAAGCTTCATATGCACGTAAAAAGCTATCGCATTTATCTGTTTTAATAGCAAACACCTGTGGAAGTCTGTAAAATAGGTGTGCTGCATGTTGCGGCGAGAGATTGAGTATTTAGTCTGTACAGGTCGTTATGCTTCCTTCCAGATGTTCCCGGTCCCGTTCTTCTCCAGCACAGTCACTGCCGTAAGGCAGTTTTTCAACTATATATAGTGAGTTAATTATAATGTCAGATAAGGTTACAGGAACCGTTAAATGGTTCAACGACGAAAAAGGTTTTGGATTTATTTCCCGTGAAGGCGAACGCGATGTTTTCGTCCATTTCCGTCAGATTATCGGCGACGGCCGTAAGACACTGAAGGAAGGTCAGCAGGTTGAGTTCACCGTTGGTGAAGGCCTGAAAGGACCACAGGCGGAGAACGTTACGCCTTTGTAGGGTTTACAAACTCTGAAAGAACCCGGCCCGGCATTGTCAGGCCGGGTTTTTTTATGCTTGCAACTCCTGTACCGATTGCCCGTAGAACGGCTGGGTGTTCACGCTCTTTTTCATAAAAAAGCCCCGGTTTGGGGACCGGGGCTTTTTAATATCTGGCAAACCAGCCTTGTTGGCCGCCATATTGCTTGGTGGTTTAGTTCAGTCCTCGTCGATCCAGCAGTGGTTGAATGTCAGGATCAGCACCACGGAAGTTGCGGAACAGATTCATCGCATCCTCAGCACCACCTCGTGACAGAAGGGTTTGGCGGAAATGATCACCGTTCTCACGGGTCAGGCCACCGTTGCCCTTGAACCATTCAACCGTATCTGCATCCAACACTTCACTCCAGATGTATGCGTAGTAACCGGCTGAATATCCACCGATGATGTGTGAAAAGTAGGTGCTACGATAGCGCGGAGGTACCATTTCCAGCGCAACACCGGCATCCTGCAAAGTTTTAGCTTCGAAATCCAGCAACCCGTCTGCAGTCGGCACTTCCTCCGGCAGCAACTGGTGCCATTTCTGGTCCAGTATGGATGCGGCGAGGTACTCCGTGGTGGAGTAACCCTGGTTGAATTTGCGTGTTTCCAGAACCTTGTCCAACAATTCCCGGGGCATTGCTTCACCGGTTTCGTAGTGGACAGCATAGTTCTCAAGAATCAGAGGCCAGGTAGACCACATTTCATTAACCTGGGAAGGATATTCTACGAAGTCACGTGGCACGGACGTGCCGGAGAAACTCGGATACTTAACGTTTGAAAACATACCGTGAAGTGCATGGCCAAACTCGTGAAACATCGTTATTACTTCATCAAACGTCATCAGCGTGGGCTCATCGGCTGAAACCGGTTTGGTGATGTTCTGGTGGTTTGCCACTACAGGTTTGTTCCCTGTCAGGAGCGATTGGACGACATAGGAGTTCATCCAGGCACCGCCACGTTTGGATGGACGGGCATAAGGATCGAAGAGGAACAAGGCCAGGGTGGATCCATCGGCTTCGAAGACTTCGAAAACACGTACGTCTTCCTGGTAGACCGGCAGATCATGACGTTCCTTGAAAGTAATGCCAAATACTTTCTCTGCTGCGAAGAACACGCCTTTTTCCAATACGTTGTTCATTTCGAAATAAGGGCGTAATTGTGCTGCATCGAAGTTGTATCTTTCCATGCGTACTTTTTCTGCATAGAAATCCCAATCCCAGGAGGCCAGTTCAAAATCTCCACCTTCGGCATCGATGATGGCTTGAATATCAGCGGCTTCACGTTTGGCATTGGCCGCGGCAGGTGGTGCCAGGCTTTCAAGACGTTCATTAACAGCCTGCGTTGTCCGTGCTGTCTGGTTTTCGAGGCCGTAAGCAGCGTGGTTTGGGTAACCCATCAGTTGGGCCCTTTCTGCACGTATCTTCGCAACACGGGTTAGTATTTCACGGTTGTCGAACTCACCGCCGCGACTGCCGCGGGCGAGAGAGGCTTCCATGATGCGTTGACGCAAAGCGCGGTCCTCGAGATCACCCAATGGAGGCTGCTGAGAGGTGTTGAGCAAGGCGATGAGATACTTCCCATCCATATCCTTCGCCTTTGCAGCTTCGGCCGCCGCTTCAATCTTGGTATCGGACATTCCGGCGAGCTCTTCGCGGCTGTCTACAACTACTGCGGATGCATTCACCTCGTTTAGTACATTTTGGCTGAATTTGGTCTGCAAACTAGCCAGTTCGGAATTCATCTCCTTTAGTGTTTCCTTGTCAGCATCGGAAAGCTGGGCGCCTGCCCGAACGAAATCTTTGTAACTCTCTTCAATCAGACGGTAGGACTCAGGATCCAGTTCGAGTGTATCGCGCTGCTCATACAGGGCCTGGACACGGGCAAACAATTTACTGTTGAGACGAATTTTGTCATTGTGAGCCGCCAGTTTTGGCGCCATTTCGCTACGGATGGTCTCGAGTTCGTCATTGGTGTTGGCTGACGTCATGGCGAAAAATACCGTGGCGACGCGGTTGAGGAGTTGGCCCGAATGCTCAATTGCAATCAGGGTATTATCGAGTGTCGGTGCCTCTGTCTGGTTGGCAATCGCCTCAATTTCCGCCAGGTGTTCTGTCATTCCAAGCTCAAAAGCCGGAACGTAATGTGCATCTTCGATCTTGTCGAATTGCGGGTACTGCATATACAACGGGCTTTCAACGAAAAACGGGTTGTTTTCAGCAGGATTGGTTGTCATTACGGTTTCGGTCGGTGCTGCGGGGGCTGATTCTGCGACCTGGTTGGTATCGGTTTCGGAACAGCCTGCGAGGGTCAGTGCAAGCGCTGTGCTTAGCGCCAGCGGCAATGTTGGTTTCATTTCAATGTTTCCTTTTTTATGCCAAAAGGGCAACGGATAATTTTACCCTAATCGCTTCTTTAATGCTCTAAAAGTCAGCCGTTATTGCTGGTCTTTGTCGGCAAAGGTGACCGAATGCATGATAGGAGCGGCACCTGCTAAACTTGCCGTTTCTGAATATATGTCAACCGTGGGATCCTGGCCGCCGGATATGGACAGAGCGGCGTTGAGCAGTGGCATTGAATCCAAGTACTGCTCCGGTTTTGCCGCGTATGACGCCTCAACAGGTTCATTTCAAATTAATGTGAACGAACTGGCGATTTATCCAACACTCGGGCAGGTACAGCCGCAGCTGACCCCGCAGGTTACCAGTGTCACCACAATTGCCTGGCGCTGTAGTCGCGTTTCGACAGGACCTATCGAACTTAAATACTTACCATCGACCTGTAGGGGCGCATAGGGCAGGCAGCCTGTCAGGCACGGCTTACGCCTTCTTAATCTCTGAAGTTCTTGTATTGCAGCGGCGTGTCCAGTTTTGCACCTTTCAACAACGCGATGACTGCCTGTAAGTCGTCCCTTTTTTTACCGGTAATTCTAAGCTGATCTCCCTGTATGGCCGCTTGAACCTTTGCCTTGCTCTGCTTGATCATTTTAACCATTTCTTTTGCCGCTGGCGCTTCTATACCCTCGATGACTTTCACTGTCTGGGTTGCAGCCCTGGCTTGAATTACGGGTTCGTTCTTTTCCAGGCAGGCGATGTCGATTCCCCGTTTGACCAGTTTGTTGCAGAGAATATCGTACATTTGCTGAAGCTGAAATTCAGATTCTGTATTCATGGTG
>JAOUCZ010000041.1 GCA_029859505.1 Lysobacterales bacterium
TTCTGCCTTATGATAAGGAGAATAAATAGGGTCATATAAACAGGATCAGAGTAAAGGGGGCCGTGGATGTAGAGCGCGGCCAAAATTGCCTCAAAATACACTTTGGCGCAAAAGGCAATCCACCTGTCCCGTGCTGGCTTAAATATTGTCCGGGACAAATTCGAATCGGCGGGTGTATCTGTTTACAAGGAACCAATCCATGCGAATTATTTTAGTCATTCTATTGTTGCAATCCCTTTTTACCTCCAACATTGTCATGGCTGCTGAAAACGATGAGCAGACTCTTCGCCATTTCAAGACTGTTTCGTGGCCATAGGCTTACCGGACACAAGATGTTCAATTGCTGGATGACATGCTTCACCACAGTTTCCAGATGACATCCATTGTCCGCATCATTCTAACCAATGGCATATTGCGCACCCGGATTTTTGCTATATGCTTTGACGCTGTTTAATTTCCCTTATGGCACCCGGCTATGATTCGAAACCACCGTTCCTTCCTGTACTTTGCCCTGACCGTGTTCACGCTACTGGTTTCCAGCCACGTTCAGTCATCCAGCTCCCCGGACTACGTCGATCTTGCCAAGTCTCACCTGGCGGAAATGGATGAAACGGACACAGGAGAGAACTGGTTCTATACGATCACCATTCAAACGGACGAAGAAACACTAATCACAAAAAATGACCCCAGCAAAGAAGAAAGTGCGCGTCGTGAATTGATCAGCGTTAATGGTGAGCCACCCACTCCAAAGCGGCTGAAAAAGTTTGAAAAACGTGAGGCCAAGCGCCTTAAGGATAGTGAAAATGATAAAAGCCAGTCTCAATTCAGTGAAATGGTCGATTTTTCTACACTAACCCTGGTGGAAGTCACCAACGGGCAAGCCTTACTTTCATTCGTCCCCGTGCTGGATGGGCTTGAAGAAGAATCGGACAAGCTGGATGGCAGCCTGCGGATGAATGCAGAAACTCACCTGATCGAAGAGTTCAGCCTGGCCAACACCACAGAACTCTCACCGGCTTTTTCTGTTTCGCTAAAGACATTCAACATGTATTTTTCTTTTTTGCCGGTTGATGGTGAAGCCCTGGTGAGCCGGATGAAAATCAATATTGAAGGCAAGGCGGGTTTTTTGAAGAAGTTCTCGGAAAGTACGGATATTAGGTTTAGTGATTACCGGCGATTGGCTGAGTAGGCGCCTTAAGGCGGAAGCCACTCTTCTTGCAGCTGAATACGACCAATTTCTCATTACAACAGCAGGGGTCAGAGTAATTACCTGATCATCTCAGTACTTACTCTGACCCTCAATTATCAAGGAGCCTGAGTAAACTGACAAGTAGGGCTTAGAGGTCACGGGACAGCCAATGAAGTGAATTCAGAACCATTTGTTTCCAATCATGATGCGCGGTGTTCATGCCCAGCGATTTCGCTGAACCGTCTTCCTGTTCAAAATTCATCGCAGTAAAACCATTGGAATCACCGAAAGCCAGAACTCTTCCTTCACCCACTTCTCCTGCAAGTGCCTGAGAATCGCCCATGCCAACTGGCCCCACGCCGGTTGGATGACGACGGTTTTCGGCCGTATCAGATAACCTGAAGAGGTTTACATACCCATCACCTGTCAAGGCGCTGCCGCCGAAAGCAACAACGCTACTGACCGCTTCTGAACTGTCACGACCATTCACAACAGGATGATCCGCATGTAGCAATTCGTTTTCGCGTGAAAATACTAACCAGCCGTCCCTTTCGAGTTCTTTATCGTAATGAACCGGGTCGGCGATTGTGCCAATACTGGATTCGATACCAAACCTGTTCAACAAGGGATTGATGGCCTGATCAAATGGGGCATGCTCGCTGAATACAAGTAAAGAACCACCATTGGAAACCCAGTGATAAAGTGATTCAATTTCCGAGTCGGTAAATGTGATTTCGGTTGTGACCTCTGTCTTACTTGTAAATTCAAACGGCAGCGCGGTAATCACCATTACAATATTGAATGAGTCCAGATATTCAGGTGTAAATCTGGAGGTTCCCACGATGGTCTGGTAGCCGTCAGACGCTGCAAGCTCAGCGAAGGGATCTATGAAACCCTCCGTGACATGGAAATTATGGTGTGCGGCGTCCAGAAGAATGACTGGACCTTTAGTGCTCTCATAAACAGGGTTGTCGACAGAGGTGTCAAACTTGGCATCATTGCTCATTGGCCACTCTGTGGCCAATACCGCAGCATTGAGAAAAACAAAACACAGACCAAAAACAACCCTCATCTTCATGTATTACTCCTGGCGGTCCATTGTCAGACCTGAGTCCCTTATTTGGAACTGGGACTGGGTCAATAAGCGATTAGCTGAACAATTCTATCACTAGCCCTGCGGTTATTAATTCCTTAGAAAACCCAATAAGTAATAGGGTCAGGGCACGATTTTCTGATATCTATCTTCACCGGTTTCCATATCTTTTCCAAAGGTTTCGACGTACTCGACATTGACCTTGACGCCTTTGCCGGAAGCCTTGATATATATTTTTTCCAGGTAAGAAGTCTTGCCATCTATCGGCACAATGGCCCGGTAGACATCACCTTCGCGAATCACGGAAACCGGGGCGCCCAGGTCGGCCACCATGTCCATCTCAGCCGATTCACGGTCCTTGGACAATCGTGTCTTGAAGCCGAACGCAAACGTTCTTTGCACCCAGCTCAGTTCCATCCTCTGGCCCTGTTCGTTCAGACGAATCCAGTAGCCGACGACCGGGTCTTTCTTGAGTAATTTACCATCGGGGCCGGACCGGGCGTCGTACTGGATGATATTGGCATTCTTGCTGCGTTCAATCTTGAACAAGGGATGAATGACGGGGTCCTGCGCCAGCAGCGGCGCGGATACCAGCGCCATTACCAGTGCAGTGATCAATAACGGGAGTCTGGACAACTTTCTAATCATCGCTTCGGAAGACATTGCCATACCAAACCCCGCTAGCATCAGAATGATGAAATACCTTCCGATATTGTTAATTTCTCGTGTCCTAAGTGAAAGAACTTGAAAAAGAATAGATGCCGACGTGACGGTTGTCTATAAAAGTTCACCCTTGTCGGCAGCTTGCAACTCGATTCTTGCTAAACTTCCATCGAGATTTCCGCAGCTGGATATTATGAATCTCAAGAAACTGATCGCCATCATATTGATTGCCCTGACGACCTTCATACTGATTTTCATATTTGCACTTTTCCGCAAGATGGATGTACGTTCGCCTGAGCTTCCCCCAACAGGGTGAATGGGACCGACCTGCAATCTCAATTGATCCGGAGTCCGACCGGGCTTCAATGAACATCAGCGTTTTGACTTACAACATCGCAGCACTGCCCTTTCCGATTGCCTGTGGCAAAACGTCGCGCATGACAGATGAACGGGGCAAGCGGATTCCCATCGCCTGCGACCGGGAAGATGGTGTAGTTCAGATCGCTCGTACATTGGAGCAACTTCGTGACCAGGGCATTGAGCCCGACATTACCGGCCATGTGGAAAGAACAATTCGGTGACCTCAAGGCCAAGCGTTTGCTACAGGCATTCATCGGCGGCCTGTTGTTGCTATTTGATGCACGCCTGGCAGGTGGTTGCACCTCCGGCCATATGATCAGTGGGATATCACAATTGACAGTGGGTTCTTTCATCTTCGGCGCTGCGATATTCGCCTCGGGCATTCTCACCGCCCACACCCTTTACAGAAAGAGGACATCATCATGAAATTATTGCTCGGACTGGCCATCGGTGCGGCTATCGGTGCGGTCATGCAACTGGGTGGTGCCTCCAGCTACCGCAAAATTCTCGGCAGCCTGCTGCTGAAAGACATGACGATAATCAAACTGATCCTGATGACCATCGCGGTCACCACCGTCGGTATCTATGCACTCGACCTAATCGATATGGCCAATATGGACATCAAACCAACCTACGTGCTGGGCATTGTTATTGCCGGCTTGATTTTTGGTGTTGGTTTTGCAATTTCCGGTTATTGCCCCGGTACCTGTGTGCTGGCCTCTGCGGAAGGGAAAACGGACGCCATGTTCACCCTGCTTGGCGGACTGATTGGTGCGGCTCTTTACGCAGTGGTCTACCCCTTGCTGGCGCCTCTCATCAACATCTCCAACTTCGGCCAGATCACACTGGCAACGGTATTCAATGTCAATAACGGCATCTGGATCGCCGTCCCCTTCAGTGCGATTTTGTTGCTATTGGTCTTCAGGGTGCTTAAAGACCGTTACGAGTAAGCCATTTACTTCACCATCCCGCCCGATGGTGAAGATTTGCGAGGGGCCTTAGGGCCCCTTTTTTACGTTTCATAAAAAAACACTTTTCAGATGTATCAAATGATTGACCTTCAAGGTCAAGCGGGTTCATGCGCCCTTCTCTATGATTCAGGCTGGAATTCAGCCAGCCATTTCAGGAGAGAAGCAAATGCCCAAGTCATTACTAATGATAAAGAAATCGATACACATGGCCGCCATCGCAACCTGTCTTTTAGTATTGGCTACGCCGGTGTACTCAAGCACACTTTCCGAAAACGGGTCTTCCGAAAATCGGGTGATTTACCTGAAAGTAACCACAAACACACGTGACATCGGTGCCTACCTGACCGCATTAGGTGTTGATCAGGAAGCACGGCGTGCACTGGCTGCTTCACTGACCACGGAACAACCGAAATTGGCCATGGTAGAGTAAATGAAACTGAGATGAGCCGGGATCAGTAAACCAACCGGTCCCGGGTCATTTTAGGCACTAATGCCATGACATGAAGACCTTACATGTCAAACACGGCCTTTGGTAACCCGGGATTTGCCTTAATAGCAGCAGTTCGAACGGCGACAATATGTTGTAAATGGCAAACACCCGCTAGAGGCATACCCAGCGTTTAGTCTGGCTTAGAGCCAATAGCTTTTGATAAGTTGACCGTAACTCAGCAGGGCAATGTTTCAAACCATATTGTTTTTGGTTGATCAGCTTCCGATCAAAAAAGCTCTCTTTGCTTTTTAATGGAAGTGCTAATTCTTCCGCCAATCCATGAATATTTTCGGTGTATTCTTCAGGCGGCAAATCAAAATTAATGACAGGGAAGCTTTGGGTCTGAAGGCGTTCCAAAAGCTTCAGATTATATATATTCCACAATTTATAGGCTTGTTTTGAAGGGATGCGCATATGTTTTCTGGCAGCTAAAGAGCGCGCCACAGCTTTTGGGTGTCTGAACGTGCCAATAAATGAATGTGCCGGCAATTGATTCTCCCAAAACGGATAGGTCAATAACATTCTGGGGTCCTTGATCCCCCAAGGTTTGGGCAAGGATTGATAGCCCGTTAATAGTTCATCCCTGCGAGCTTCAAGTTCATCATCAAACTCTAACGTTTTGCGAGGTGGTTCATACCAGGAACCACCATTAAATTTCAGAACGGCCTCATTGAGCCTGAAGACCTCTTTGTTTTCCTGGTTACCCTTTTTATTATATATCGAGTATGCCGGTTCAATCCCAAGCTCAAGACCATAATTACTTAAACAGCCAGTCAAACAACTGGTACCACTGCGATGCATTCCTAAAATGATGATGGCATCGACCATGACTAATCTCCTGGCTTTCTACAGCAAATGTGGGACCGGGCTTTCTGAGTTCCGCCCAATGGTTATTTTGTGAATTATCATAAACGCAACGCTATTGTGACGCGAGGGACTCGTTCAATCAGCCTATGAGTTCTTGTGCTCGAAGCAGTGGTTCGAGCACCAAAGATGGCTCAAGTAGTCGTATGGTATTCGCTCCGTGCCATTTGCCCTTTGCAACCACTTCCAACGCCGAGGGCGGTACATCTAGACGGACCTGTTCGAACCCCTTGCGACGCCGAATGGTTTCAAAGTTTTCGTTTTTCGGAATACGGGTAAAAACCGGCATCAGAATCGACGACACTTGGCGCAACAGCAACACCGAATGAAACGCAGAACCCGCTATACCCGAAACGATCTGGGCCGAGGAGATTTCCTCAAGCTGTCGTGCGATTGTTTGCCCATCTGGAACGAAGATACTCCAGCCATTGGCCTCGAGCTGCGCTTCCAGCTCGCCTTCGTTAACAAGTGCGCCCTCTGGACTCGTCAGACCACCTCGCGACAGCCATAGTCGTTTTCCTGCGATTACAGAAGCAGGGGCAACCTGAGCCAGTGCTTTTTCCTGGACAGCGTGAAAGGTCCTCTGGATCTCGTAACCCGGCTGTGCCACGAACATGCGCTCATAGTGTGTATCGCCGCAATTGATTATGTGGCGATGGCGCGATATTCCAAGCAGATCCAGAATCTCCAGTTGCCAGTCAAGCCATTGGGTCTCATCACCCAGAGGAATCCAGACAATTGGTAGATGAGGGTGCTCATGTAACGCCCACACTGCATTTAGTGTCTCGAGGAGAAAGTGTCCAAAATGCGATCGCAGGTAGCCGCCAAAAATGACAGTGCCTGAAGGGCCTGTGTTCGCAGTGCCTCGCCCAGGGTCAGTTCGTGCGTCAATATAGACACCGTAGTGACGCCTCAGCAGTGAATCCTCGATTACACCGTCATTGTTGAAAATGCCCGAGCGCAGCTGTCCTGAACTCTCAACCAGCACATCCCTGACCAAAACATCATTGAAGGATTCGCACCGCACCAGCTAGCCATCCCAACTCGTTTGAAGAATCTTGGACGACACGCTTTGAAACTGTGCGCAATATGGCCGGACCAGATGTGGTATTTTCATGTACGTACTCGTTTCAAAGTCAAAGTATAAGTGGAATAAACCCCTTTTTCCCAGAGTTTCACGTTTATAGATCCATTGATTCTCACTTGAGGCCTGACAGTTACGGTACAAAGCATCCCGGAAATACCTATAGCGTGTGTTTTTCTAATACCCCAGTGATTGTAATTGTCAGGTGAGAAGGTTCTGAACCCGCCCGGTGGCCTGCTCAAGTATTTTTACTCGGCCAACACACTGTCAGAACAATATTGCTCTGGGAGGAATGAATCGATCGAGTCATTGGCTTAAGAACGATGGTATATTGGCATTGTAGAAAAATAAAAACGCACCGGAACTCAGATCGCGGCGTGCCGCCAGAAAACCAGTTGACAGTTAACACAGAAACAAAGCAGGTCTTCAACCGTGTTTATTAATTCCACCGAATCCAGATTTTTACTAAAAATCATACGACCTTATAAATGGATGATGGCCCTATTGGTATTTTGCATACTGTTGGCCACGATGTTTGATGGAATCTCGGTAGGACTGACCGTTCCACTGCTGGCAAGCCTGCAAATGATGGAATCACCAGAAGGTCTTCCTGCAGTAATGGCCTGGTTGTTTCAGCTTTTGAGCAGCTTTCAAGATACATACCAGATCCTGATAGGAATCATCGCAGTCGTGATCGCCCTGTTATTCAAAAATATCATGTTAGCCATCAACTCCATGCTAGCCCTCATGTTGTCAACTCGTATTGCCGCCACATTGAAAAACGAAGCTTTGAACATGATGATGTCCGTAAGAATTGACTATCATCACAAATCACCGGTCGGTGAATTGATGATGTCAGCGCTGACGGCCACAAGCCAGGTTGGAATGCTGGTTGATAGCATCGCCAAAGCTCTCTCGAATCTCTTGACCATCTGGGCTCTGGTGACGCTAATGCTGATCCTCTCCTGGCAATTGTTCCTGATCTCCATCCTGTTTGGCGCAATATATTTTGCGCTCACTTCGCGATACATCAAAACACTCAAGGCACCCAGCCGGGAACTGACCCAATTAAGCAAGTTAGCCTATAACACCTTGCAGGAATCATTGAGCGGAATCGAACTTGTCAAGTCATATGGCAGAGAGCCTTGGGTACTGGACAAGATGGGGCAACAGATTGAAAAAATTCGCGAACTGGAACTTCGAGTTAAATTCCGAAGTCAGGTTCCCAGCTGGGCAACGGATGTGGCAGGAGGTATCGTCATCGCCTTGCTGTTTTTCGCAGGAATATTGATATATGACCTTGAAGCTCCTGATTTGCTCGTCATTCTGATACCGTTTCTTTACATAATTATCCGCCTGGTTCCGCTGCTGGCGACCCTTAATCAAAACAAGGCAAGAATAGTTACTTTATGGCCAATGCTCGGACTGGTGTCTGAACTGCTCAATCCCGATGATAAAAAGTTCATCAAGGATGGAGATGTAACTTTTCATGGTTTGAAGCACGGTATAACTTTCAAGGACGTTGCTTTTGCATATGAAAACAGGGAAATACCCGCTGTTAGAAATCTGAACTTTACGATACCGAAAAGAAAAACCACTGCAATTGTCGGCCGTTCAGGAGCGGGCAAGTCAACTCTGGTTAACCTGTTACTCAGGTATTTTGACTGCCAGGAAGGAGAATTGCTTATAGATGACGTGCCGTTGCGGCTCATAGGTTTAAAATCTTACCGGCAAAAAATCAGTGTAGTGAGTCAGGAGACTGTCATCTTCAATGATACGGTTAGGAACAACATTGCGTTTGGTGGTGAAGTTGCTTCACACTCTGAACTTGAAGAGGCAGCCCGAAAAGCCGGAGCCTACGAATTTATCTGCAAACTGGAAAATGGTTTCGACACTCTGCTCGGAGAACGCGGAGCCTATTTGTCGGGAGGCCAAAGACAACGAATATCCATAGCAAGGGCTTTCTTGAAAAATCCCGATATACTCATCCTGGATGAGGCTACCAGTTCACTGGACAGCTTTTCGGAAACAGAGATATATAATAACCTGGAATTACTCAAGACAAATCGGACGGTAATCGTTATCTCGCATCGTCTTTCAACCATCAAGGGAGCAGACAAAATTATTGTCTTAAAGGATGGTCAGGTCATCGAAACAGGTACCGAGCACGAACTCTTGGGCTTGAGAGGGGAGTATTTTTCACTGTCACAGGGGCATAAAGAATAATGGCAACTCAACGGGAAAAACCACGTGTAATTTGTAGTGGTGCAGGCCCTGCCGCCAGTCTCAGTGGGAGGGCGTGTCCGGTGTGTGGCAAAACAACCAATAACAGAATGAGTAAACCCGCCAGGGCAGTTGCAATTCTCGCTTTGTAACCCAGGTTCAGATCGTTGTACAGTTGCTGGCTGGTCAGCATAGCTGCCACAAGCGGACACTCGGGCGCAGCAACTTTTAACAACACAAACTACAGGAATCCTATGGCGAAGAAGACGAACAGCTGTGCTTTCCTACTCAGGCATGGCAGGCACTAGCGATGACAGCAGACATTCGTAGAACTGACAGGCAACAGTGTGAGACGCCAACTAACCTGACACCAGAAAAACTTACTATTCAACTAAAGTTTATTCAATGGTATTATTCTATTCATCATAGCGCGTGTCTGTCGACATGCACAACTGAAAAACAAACGCTCTTCATTAGCCATTGAGCTGAATTCAGTGTCCCAAGAAAAATCAAAAGCCCGGAAGGTCTTACATTATATTTTGGCTTGCTCCCTAGCAGTTATCTTTTGCCACCTGGATACGGTACACGCCCATGAATCTGAGGAAGTCATCCTGGAAGAGGTCGTGGTTGAAGGTCGCCGTCTGAATCTTGCGGGCGAGGCACGAAGCGCCTCCGAAGGTATCATTGGACAGGTGGATCTGGAGTTGCGTCCCCTGCTTCGTCCGGGTGATGTACTGGAATCTATCCCGGGCCTGATCATGACGCAGCACAGCGGCTCCGGCAAGTCCAACCAGATGTTTCTTCGCGGGTTCAACCTGGATCATGGCACGGACTTTTCGACCCAGGTAGACGGCATGCCGGTGAACCTGCGCACCCATGGCCATGGCCAGGGTTATACCGACATCAACTTCCTGATTCCCGAACTGATCCGCACGATTGAATACGTGAAAGGTCCCTACCATGCGGAACTGGGAGACTTCTCGTCAACCGGCGGCGCCCATATCCGGACGTTCAACCGCCTGACGCAGGGCCAGTTGAGCCTGGGTCTTGGTGAAAACGGGTATGGCCGGGCACTTGCCGCCGGCGGCACCGAGATGGGCAGTGGTTACTTACTGGGTGCGTTAGAAGGACAGGTTTACGACGGTCCCTGGACCGACATCGACGAGGATCTCGAAAAAATAAATGGCTTGCTGCGCTACAGTGGTGAGCGTGGAACAGGCAGTTATGCTATAACCGCCATGTACTACGACGCCAACTGGAATTCCGCGGACCAGATTCCCGGCCGCGCGGTGGAGCAGGGTCTGATCGATCCACTGGGTTCCCTGGACAGAACCCTGGGCGGAAAAACGCGGCGTTCCAGTCTATCGGGTTCATTTAATTGGGAGGCAGGCAGGCACCGTAACGAAATCAATGCCTGGGTTATCGACTACGACTTTCAATTATGGTCCAACTTCACCTACCTGCTGGATGACCCGGTGCAGGGTGATCAATTCGAACAGATCGACGACCGGACGATTTATGGCGGCGACTGGAGCCTTAAATGGCTAGGGGAAATCGGTGGCGGGCACCTGCACCACATGCTGGGTGCGCAATTTCGATACGATGATATCGGGGCCGTGGGGCTTTACCACACGCGCGAGCGTCAGCGGCTTGGCGTAGTAAGGCTGGACAGCGTCGATGAAACCAGCGTTGGCGTATATTATGAGCTTGAATGGCGCATCAATGATCAATGGCGCTCGGTTATCGGTATGCGTGGAGATTACTACTGGTTCGATGTTGACTCGAACCTCGAACAGAATTCCGGGTCGGAATCAGATGGTATTTTCAGCCCCAAAGCCAGCCTCATCTACACCATTGACGAGGTTTCAGAGGCTTACCTCAGCGGTGGGTTCGGATTTCACTCCAACGATGCTCGCGGAACAACCATTTCGGTGGATCCGGTGACCGGCGAGTCCGTACTGCCGGTCGATGCACTGGTGCGATCCAATGGCGGCGAAATCGGTTTCCGGACCGTGTGGCTGGACACCTGGAACGCCTCTTTCGCGGCCTGGTACCTTAAACTGGATTCAGAATTGTTGTTTGTCGGCGATGCCGGCAACACTGAAGCCAGCCGGCCCAGCCGACGTTGGGGTATTGAGTTCAACAACATCTGGCGCCTGACGGATATCTGGAGTATCGAGGCCGATTTTGCCTGGACCAATGCGCAGTTCGATGACTCAAGCCCCGATGGAAATGAGATTCCCGGGGCGTTGGACACCGTCATCACCGGAGCAGTTACGGCCACATGGCCAAGCGGATGGTTCAGCTCGTTGCGCTTACGTTACTTCGGTCCCGCTCCGTTGGTTGAGGATGGCAGCGTGGAATCAGATGGATCCAACATGGCCAACCTGCTGGTGGGCTGGTCCAACGATCGATGGCGCCTGAAACTCGAAGTGCTCAATTTGTTCGACTCGAAAGATCATGATGTTGATTATTTCTATGCCTCACGCCTGTCCGGCGAACCGGCAAATGGTGTTGACGACATTCATTACCACATTTTTGAACCACGCCAAGCCCGCATTCAGGCCAGCTTTTTATTTTGAGGTGTGTGAGTCTGACTGACAAGAGCATGCGGTTCGAGGCCTTTGAAAATGTTGTAGCCAGGGGTGTCCAGATAGAGCACTCAGGTACGTTGCACTGAGGAATCTTCAACAGCGGTGACCGACGGCGTCATTGAGGATTCATTGCCTGGTAAACAACAGTATTTTCTGAAAATA
Source organism: Lysobacterales bacterium (assembly GCA_029859505.1). Taxonomy (GTDB): domain Bacteria; phylum Pseudomonadota; class Gammaproteobacteria; order Xanthomonadales; family SZUA-36; genus SZUA-36. The sequence continues at coordinate 11,694 of JAOUCZ010000041.1, forward strand.
CCTGATTCACTTACGAATAACCCAACCGGTCCAGAACAGCCTTTACTCTTGGTTCAGCATTGATCATGTGCAACAAATCATGATTCATTCTTTGCTTGATTCTGGTCTGAACTTTTAGCGATTTAATGAATGGACTTCCGTCATCCTGCATGTAAACCCAGCCTTTCGATAGCCGCGCATATGTGTCAGTTCCATCAATGCGTGAACTCTGGATAAACTTGAAAAGCCTTTTGGTTTCTTGCTTTGGTTGTGCTGTCAGGTCTTCATAACGAATGGTGGTTGCATTAGGTAAGTCTGGTAAACCCTTGGCAATCATACCTTCGTAAGTAGGCAGCCAGTAGTCATATAACATCGTTTTATAAGACCATCGACTCCAGAAGTCGGATTCCAGTTCTTCTAACATTTTTCCTGTAGACACCAGTGTTTCATATGGATGACGAATCAAAAGAATGATCCGGCAATTGCCAACAGGAGGAATCGAAGGGTAGTCCTTTTCACCTGGCCAGGAGGGTTTTTTAAACACCAGGATTGGTTCATCAGCCAGGCTTTTCAGCTGCCAGCAATTAAAACGCTGATAGCGGTGAAAGGGCACCTCCGAAAGGTGTGATACGTCGGGCGCAACAGCCAACAAGGCCTTTAACAGTGTCGAGCCTGATCGTTGGGCAGATACGATAAAAACATAGTTTTTGCGCTGCAGAAGTCTGCGTGGATGAGTTAGCGCAGAAATGACAGTGGTTGGTAGTTTTATAGGTCACTCCTTAATGCTGTAACGTCAGAATTACCTTTTCCATTTGGCATCGTTTCATTGCAAGATTAGCAGCAGCCATTCTATCAGGGACTGCCACGCCGGTATCGACTATTACGAATCGGGCTTATGTGTCAAAATCCAGTCAGTTACATCGGATGCCTGCAAAACAAACCGATCTTAATTCACAATTTTTGCCAGATTACATTTAACATGAAATCAAATTCCAACAGTGACAGCAACAATCAATTTGTCGGGAATTTCCCTGACTCGTTGATGGAACACCGGGGCCGTTCATGAAGGTGCTGGGAGTTGGTCTGCATAAAACCGGGACAACAACCCTCGGAACCTGTCTGAAGCATTTTGGCCTCAATCACCAAGCCTGGACACGCGAGGGATTTGGCATGTGGATCGACAATCGCTATGACGAGTTATTAGAGATCGCAGAACATCACGACAGTTTCGAAGACTTTCCTTGGGCCTTGATGTATGAAGAATTTGACAAGCAGTTTCCGGGAACCAGGTTTATTCTCACGCGAAGAAAAGATGGTGAAACCTGGTTCCGAAGCGTTGTCAATCACTCGAAATGGACAGGGCCACATGAAGTCAACCTTCATGTCTATGGAAATGAACTCCCTTCTGGACTGCAGGCGGAATATATTGCAGTTTATGAGAATCACCTGAAAGAGGTTCGAGCTTACTTCAAAGATCGCCCGCAGGATCTTCTTGAAGTTTGCTGGGAAAAAGGGGATGGCTGGAACGAGATCTGCAACTTCCTGGGATATGATGTTCCTGAGATGCCATTTCCACATTCCAATCCGAGTCCGGGGCCGATCGACAAAATGTTGTTCTATTCAAGAAAACACGTTAATCAGGCCAGAGATAAGGCGCATCGGCTTTGGAAATGGATACGTGACCGGCAAACCAACAGTACCCATAAGTGGTAGGCAACATGCTCAGAGAGATCGGTGAAAGGTTCATACCTGAAGCGCTGAAGCGAATACTGCGGAAGTGGCTTTGGCCATGGCTCAGATATTCTCCGGCGCCAGTTATCCATGTACGAACATATTATCCAGGGTGCCACATCAAGATCACCAGACCAGGCGAAACCTGGCTGGTTGAAACAAGCAACGATGAGCCGGATAAAATCCCCTCCGAACTTATCAAAGACATTTTCGGCGGACTTCTTGAAAAACACATCGAACCTGACATAAACCTTAACCGGGGATTCAGTTTTGACTTCGCGCTTGACTCGGTTTGCCTCGAAAGCTGGAGAGATATCCACAATGGTCGCATTGACAGATTAATGAGGGACAATACAGTTGAATGCGAGTCTGAGAGAATTGGCGCATTCGGGTTTCTATTGGGAACAACGAAACCGGAACGACTCAAATACATAGACAGGACGAAACAGTCTCCTGACAAATTCGAATTCAGAGAGACGGAAAAATTTTCCTCCAATATGAAAAACTACCTGTCATTGTTGGACTACAAAAGAAAATTCAAATACGTCATAGATCTGCCCGGGCACACCTACAGCACCAAGTCTTATTGGATGTTGTTTTTGAAGCGACCCGTATTTTATATCGAACCCAATCAAAAATTCGCATGGGAAAAACGACTAAAGCCCTGGGTTCATTACATTCCCGTGAAACGCGATTTCAGTGATCTGGAAAAACACTATGACTGGGCCCAGGCTAACCCGGACAAGGTGGAGGCGATCTCATCTAACCTCTACGAATTTGGGGTCAAGCAAATGTCTCCGGAAATGGTCCACGAAGGCTTTCTTCGTCATGTCAGAAAGTGCGTTTCGAGCTCCGCAAGGCGAAAAGCCAAATGATTCATTCGATAACACCGGATCTGTCCATGTTTCCATCGATTAAAATCGCTTCTGGCCACTAGTTCCCGTCTTAATAACACGATCAGACCTTACAAGGAAAAGGTCTGGATTTTAGGCGATGGTCGGAGTGGCACGAACTGGCTTTCTTCAATTATCAATCACGATGGCGAATCGAAGCTCGTTTATGAGCCAATACATCCTGAAAAAATCCCGCAGATGAATAGACTTCAATTGTTTGAATACCAGCGACCTGATCCTTCATCGCCTTTTCCGTTGACCATCATGTCTTCGAGGAAATAGATACCTCCGGGTTTCAGCAATTTGAAAAAATAATCAAGGGAAATCTCTTGGCCATCCGAACGATGGCTGCGATCATCGAATATCAAATCGAAGCGTGGCTTACCATTTGCTTATGGAAAACTCCTCAAGCTCATCCCATCCCCTTGCCGGCCAACAAAAGTCTTGATACGGTCACGGTCCAGGAAAGGACAAGGATTGATACCCAGCCCGAAAATCGTAGCGTTGGGAAAGCAGTCATACCATATTTTGAGCGAAGCGCCGTCTGAATTCCGCCCATGTGTAATGGCCGAGCGCCAATTTTCTCCGGTCACGCCCAAATCGATCTCCAACATCGTCAAACTTCTCTCACGGAGCGGTTTGAGATAGGCATCATATACATCAGTGTAGTTATGTATGGGCCATGTTTTGCTTGGCCCTAATGTGCCTTTATCACTTGCATGGTGATTAGCAAGATCAGTAGTTGTTTATAAATAAGCAGGGCTCTTCATAACTTTTTGAATTTGTTATTTTCCTATTTAGAAATTACACCGCCAAACGCATACGCATAAGCCTGTCTTTACAGTGCTTGCTGAAGTTTGGCAGGGGAAACCTCCTGCTTTAAACTTTCCGCCAGAACCTGCACGTTGGGTTGCTTCAGCATTGATGTGTGATTGCCTGGTATGGCATGCACATGCGCATTTTCAGGGAAAAGGCCCTTCCATCCAGTCAGTGGGTCTTTGACAATACCGGGTGGACGCTGGGTTGCCCTGAAAAAAACCAGGTTTCCTTCATAGGGTTGCAGGCCTTCATAAGTGGTGAGGTAACGCTCAAGGTTGATCCTCGTTGCCGGCATGTTTGCAGGCAGGCAATCAAAGTATGACCTTAATATTTGCAGCGCTTCATCCTCGGTCTTTTTTGATCCTGCCGAACTCTTTTGCCCGCTGATGCAGGACTCAAGCAACAATCCCTGCATAAACACAATGTAAGCGATACGCAGGCTGTTGGAGTGATATCGCCATTTGGTGAACGCTAATATGACCCGGTTCACGAAACGGTCAATCAAAGAATGATGCGCTGCTACCTCTCTCAGAAACCGGGGTGCAAGGGCATGCTCCTGGGCTACACGCCGCATAAATTCTTTATGCTGTTCTTCATTAAACGTTGGTTGGCCTTGTGCGCCCCTGCGCAAATCACGGACTGAAGAAACAGGCGCTGACAACATCGAGGTGAACCTGGTAAAGGCATTTTTGGCTTTTGACGCAAATACACAGGCAACATATGAGGCGACCTGGCTCAATCTCACAAAAGGTGGCAACAGGCGTGGGTAGGCTGGACCATAGGAGTCAAGCAGCGCCAGCAAGGCCACCTTATTACCACGATCCTGTAAATTTTGCGCAACACGCCATGCCAACATACCCGCCCCGGAAAGGCCTGCCAACTGGTAAGGCCCATGTGGCTGCAGGGTCTTGATATGATTCACCAGAGTTTCTATCAGCTCATCCGTTGGCGCAACATTTTCCGGAAACCTGAGCCCATAGACGGGTTGGTCTGAACCAAGTTCATCGCATAAAGGTCCGAAACCCAGCATATCTAACTGCTCGAAGGGTATAAAAATGGGTACTTTGGTCCCTGATGTGTTCACGCTAACAATGTTAGACCAAATGGAATCAGGCTCGTCGCTTTCAATCAGGGCAGCGATGTCAGCAATGGTTGGCGCGCGAAACAATGTGATGGGCGGCAGTCGATTACCCAGTTTTTTTTCAATTTGGTCAAACAACATCATTGCCTGAAGCGAAGTGCCACCCAACTCAAAAAAATCATCATTCAATGTGATGTGTTTAGTTTTTAAAATTCCACTCCATATTTCCCACAGCTTTCGCTCAAGTACGGGTGTCACTAATTCATCAGGCTCAGTGTCAGTTTTATTCTCAATGTTCGTGTCTGTGTCGTTCGCGGGTACTCCGGTATCTGCAACGCTCTCAATCCGCTTGTATTGGTTCAGCCAGGACATGGGCTCTGATAGTGATGAAGGCAAACCGAGCAGCAGGTTTTTGCATTGCTGAAGCAGCAGGTCCATATCGTCGTGCCTGAAATCATCCTTGCGGTATCTGAGATCCAACTGTAAATCTGCGCCGGGAACCGCAGTCAGCGTCAGGGCAAACTCGCTGATAATTCCCGAGTGGAAATCACTCACCTTCAGTTCCGATGTCGATATGACCAAAGGCTGATTCTCCAGCACCAGTAAACAGTCATAGAGCGTTGATAGTTCAGGTCGAAGTGATAGCACATCTGCCATACTGGCATGCGCATGTGGCAAGGCCGAAAAAAAACGAGTCTGTAATGAAGCCAACCATGCCTGTACCGACTCACAAGGGTCAAACTGAACACTCACTGGTATCAGGTTGGTCAGCATGCCAACACGGCTCTCAGTCTGTGGAAGATCAACTTGCCGGCCTGAAACAGTGGTACCGAAAACAACCGGCACTTCACTATCCTTGGCATGTAAAACAGTTGCAAACGCGGCTTGTAGCACGGTACCAAGAGAGAGGCCGGCTTGCCGAAGGCTTAGCTGTAACCCTGCAAAATCCTCCTGCGACACTACTGCCTGACAAAAACCGGGTTGTGAGCCGAGGTTGTCTGCCGCTTTTGACGCTTGAAAAGCCTCGGCGCAAAGCTGAATCTCAGTTGGGAGATACCCGTCCCAGTATTCCAGCATCGCCTGTTTATCCTGGCTTCCGATCCATCGCGTGTACTCACTCAATAAAAACCCGGGTGTCGTGACCGACTCATCTTCAAGCACCAGGTCTGAATATATTTTGACCCAATCATTCACAACAACCGTACATGACCAGCCATCCAAAAGTACGTGACTTAAGGTCCAGATCACTTCGCAGGTATCCTCTCGCGTCTGAAATAGCGCAATTCGGAAAGCAGGTGCAATGGTCAGGTCAAGTTTCTGGTTTCGATCTTGTTTCAGAAATTGTGTGAGAGCATTTTCATTGCCTGAGTCGGAAGTGGCGTTGGTCAGTGAAATATCGTTGGGGACCTGTTTGTGTATTACCTGTATAGGCTTTTTCACCGACTCCCAATGGACAGAGCTGCGCAAAGCCTGATGCTTCTGTACTACCCTGCCCCATGCAAGCTTGAGGTGTTCTAGTGAAATGTTGCCACGAAGGGTACAGCGAAGCTGCAAAACGGAAGAGGCTGCATCAACTTGCAAGCTGTGCCACAAGAAGCTTTGCTGCATCGGAAGAAGCGCAACGATGTCCTCGATATTTTCCTTCTTCATTATTACCGTATGCTCAGCTAAATAACTTTTCTTAATGCATGTTAAGCGTTGGTGTTATGTTATTTTTCACTCGTTGTTTGCCTGGCAAGCAGCGATTTGAGACGGTCCTGTTGCGACTGATCAAGGCTGGAAAAACGCTCAGGTTCGGCCGTGGGCACAGGGCTTTCCGGTTGCGGTGCCTGATCCAGCAAGCTGGCAAACCTGATAAGCTCAGGCTCCCGAAACAGATCTGCCGGTTCCGCTCTAAAACCCATTCGACGCAAGTCCATAACACAACGAATGGCCGACAGTGAGTCCCCACCCAGTTGGAAAAAATTGTCCTGCTGGTAAATCTGTTCAACCTTGGTGTATTGTTGCCACAGCCCCGCCACAAGCTTTTCTGTAGACGTTTTGGGTGGCTCAGATGACTCCGTATCAGACGGTCGGGTCCGCATTTTCAGCAATGTATGACGATCGACCTTGCCGTGCGCATTTAATGGCATGCTATCAAGGTGGCTAAATTGACGCGGCAGCATGTATTCGGGCAGGCGCTCGCCAAGCCAACCAGTCAATGCTTGCTGGTTCAATTCATCAGACCCGGTGAAGTAGGCATGTAAAGTACCACCGCCGGGCTGATAGGTTTTTGGCAGGTAACCGACTTCCTTAAGTAGCGAATTTACATTTTCCAGGTCGATGTCATCGTTTAGCTCATCGAGTACATCCTGTCTTTTCTTGTGACCTAATCTGACATCCCAGCTATAAGGCAGGGAATAATTATGAAACCCCTTCTCAAGTTTGTGAACATGAATGCCCGTATCATTAATCAGGCAATTTGTTGACCTGCCTGTGTCCGAAGGCCTGACCCAACCAACCCGCGACTTCAGGTACTCCATCATGTCGGAGAGCTCAACGTGGCAATACCGGAAAAAGTCTACAATCGCAATTTTTGATGCCAGCGTTCCATTATTTGCATCTTCAATACAGAGCAATGTATTTGGAGCATCCTTGACCGCATGGTACTGAATGCGGGCAGCCTCAACCATGTCGTCTATCTTATCCGGCGGCAAAGAGAACTCAGAGAAAAGTTCGTTATTGAACCGTGTTTCAAACAATTGACCACGTGACAAACCGGTGAATATGTAATCAATGTCGTGGTCTGCAGCGAACTTTAATGAAAGGTTATAGATGGTTTTGAAGCAGCCATCACAAACATTTGAATAACGATCAAGGCTGTCGGCGAAAATTGAATTCATATGCGGCGTGGTCGCATAATGATGCGCCACTCCCAAGGTCCCGCAA
>JAOUCZ010000233.1 GCA_029859505.1 Lysobacterales bacterium
ATTGTATTTGCAGGCTCGATACTTTCTGGCAAAACGTGGCGGGGATAATATCCTCAAGTCTATCGAACTGTTCAAGCAAGCCACCATTTTAGATGAAAGCTTCTCCGAAGCATGGTCCGGTATGTCCTATGCCTATGGTTTGGCCAATGTTTACACTCGAAAAATATCATCCAGTCGGTCTACTGAACTTGCGCTTGAGTCGGCCAGGAAAGCCATCCTGATAGACCCCGAAAACGCGGAGGCTTATATGGCACTCGCACGTACTCAGGGTCAAGGGGATCGGGATATTGTCCATGCCCTGGGAAACTATGAGAAAGCCTTGCTACTGGCTCCCAATAACGTTGATATTATCAATATGTATGGTGATTTCCTGATCAACAACGGCAATTTTGAAAAAGCGCTGGAAATGGAAGCTCGAGCCATAGAATTAGATCCGCTTGCTGCAGTCCATTACTCGGACCTGGCCTTTGTTATGCTCTTGCTCCAGCGAAACGAGGAAGCCCTCGAGGCTGCTCAAACATCAGCCAGGCTGGCACCTGAATCCTACGATCGCCTTGAACCACTTATCGTGGTACTTATCAGGCTGGGCAAATACGAGCAAGCAAAAGAACTAATGAACATGGCAACGGATAAACTGGTAGCGGATCCCGGGTACGTAAGCTACTGGTGGTGCATGCTCTATTATCACCAGGGTGATCGTGAGAACCTCAGGAAGCAACTCAATCAACGTCTTGAGTCCGCTGCTCAATCAGATGATTATTACCCCAATTCAGTCACGGCATTTTTTGCCCTTTGGCTTGATGGAGTTGAGGCCGCCCTACCCTTGTATGAGAAGTCATACGAAGAAAAGGAAGGCCTTCTTGGTTGGCCCGAGTTTTTTTACCTGCCCGAAGATGTGAGCGATGACCCGGCCTGGATTGCATTCTGGCAGAAACCCGGACTGGCTGAACTAATGGAAATGCGGCGCACGAATGGACCTTATGAAAATATCGGCTACTGGAAGGCACCAACACCATGAATAGGCAGTCAGTACAATGAGCTTTTTCACCGAACTCAGACGGCGTAACGTCTTTAAGGTGGGTGTCGCCTATGCCGTGGCCTCGTGGTTGTTGTTGCAGATCGTTGACCTTGTATTGGAAAACATCAACGCACCGGACTGGGTCATGCAGGTGTTTATGCTGGGCATGGCCGTTGGTTTTCCCATCGCCATTATCGTCGCCTGGGCATTCGAAGTAACCCCGGATGGCGTCAAACTCCAAAAGAATGTTGATCGTAATGAATCCATCAGCAAGCATACCGGTACCCAGCTCAATCGCGGCATCATCATGATCCTCTCGATAGCGGTCGTGTTTCTGCTCACCGACCGCTTTCGTGATGACCTTTTCGGGCAACTCGAGGAAACCGGCACTCAAACGGAAAATGCAAACTTCGAAATAGAAAAACCAGCCATTATAGACTCCAGAAAAACCATTGCTGTATTACCATTCCGAGATATGAGCGCCGCCCAGGATCAGGCTTACTTTGGTGAAGGCATCGCCGAGGAGCTACTCAACGCGTTGGTGAAAGTTGATGGACTCGATGTCGCCTCACGTACCTCGGCCTTTTCCCTGGTCGATGAAAATCTGGACATCCCGGCCATCGCTGCCCGCCTCGGTGTCGATCATATTCTTGAAGGAAGCATCCGTACTTCCGGGCAGCAGGTGCGGGTTACCGCACAGTTGATCGAAGTCGAAAAGGACATACATTTGTGGTCGGAAACATACGATGGATCGCTTGATGACATTTTTAAAATCCAGGATGAGATCACCAGCAAGATTACTGCCGCCTTAAAACTACAACTGGGTAGCGAAAACCAGGTCCCGTCTGCTGAACTTCTGACCAGCAACGCAGAGGCCTATCAAATGTATCTGCAGGGCCGTCAGCTCTGGCGGCAGCGAAGTGCGACCTCATTGAGAGAAGCGATCCGGCTTTTCAGCGCTGCAGTTGAGCTCGACCCCAGTTTTCACCGGGCCTGGTCAAATATGGCGGTGGCCCATTCGAACCTGCCGAACTACGATCACTCATACGATGAAAATAAAGGCCGTGAACTGAGCATTGAAGCTGCAGAAAGAGCCCTGGCAATCTATCCGCAATCCACCGAGGCACTCATCATCAAGGCCAATTACCAACAGGAGTTCTACTGCAATGTTGTAGAGGCGGCTCGATTGTACGAAACAGCCATTGCATTCAGCCCCCAAGACCCGACGGCACACCACTGGTATGCCATTTTCCTAAGCATGACGGGTCGAACCGCCCTGGGACTTGAACACATCCAAACGGCAAGACGTCATGACCCATTAATATCCGCCGTAATTGGGGTTGAAGCAGATTTTTACGCAATCATGGGCGATTATGCCCGAGCCGAAGAACTACATCGAAGCGCTGCTGCACTCGGTATGTTTGGTGGTTCCTTGCATGAGGTAGGCATGAATTATTTGTACGCGGGAGACTATGATAAAGGTATTGCTTTGCTTGGACAGGGATGGGCAGGTGAAAACCCGGCGCAGTCTGTAACTCGTGAACTGTTTTTACAAGCGCTTGAAAACCCTGAGAAACGCGCTGCGTTTGAACAACACCTTGGTAAAGCGGCTAAATCAAATAGATATACAACTTACGAGAACCTGGAATACCTTCTACTGCTTGGCTCCTCATACGCTTTCGATTACCAATCAGACCTTGAATGCCCTGTTGTTGATGAAACTATTTGGACAGAACCCTTCAGGGAGCAACGTAAAACGCCCGAGTTTTTTGAACTGATGGAACGTGCCGGAATAGTGGATTACTGGCGCGAATTCGGCTGGCCAGACAATTGTGCATCCCTAAACCAAACCCTGGCCGAGTGCCCGTAGGATGCTTTTATGAGCTTTTTTGAAGAACTAAAAAGAAGAAACGTCTTCCGTGTAGGCATTGCCTATGCCGTCTCCGCCTGGGTCTTGTTGCAGGTTGTCGACCTGGTACTCGAAAACATTGAGGCCCCTGCCCTGGTGATGCAGGTCTTTATGCTGGCGATGGCCATCGGTTTTCCAATCGCATTGATATTCGCCTGGGCTTTTGAGATGACACCCGAGGGTGTAAAACTGGAAAAGGACGTCGATCGCAGCAAATCCATTACCCATAAAACCGGTCAGAAAATGAATCGCCACATCATCATTGCGCTGAGTATAGCTGTGGTCTTCTTGCTGGTAGATCGGTTCATGCCTGGCAAAAGCACAGACTCTTCGCCAACCGTAGAGAAGGTGGAAAATACCGAAATGGTGACGGCGGGAGCCGAAACAATAGAGAAATCCATTGCTGTCCTGCCCTTCGTCAATATGAGCTCTGACCCGGAACAGGATTATTTTGCCGATGGCATATCGGAGGAAATTCTCAATGCCCTGGCCGGAGTCAGTGAATTAAAAGTCGCCGGCCGTACCTCATCATTCGCTTTCAAAGGCAAAAACGAGGACCTGCTCGCAATTGGCAAGATATTACGTGTCGAGCATATCCTTGAAGGTTCGGTGCGTAAATCAGGCAACCGGGTGCGCATTACCGCTCAGTTGATCAAGGTTGATGACGGTTTCCATATGTGGTCTGAAACCTTTGACCGCGAAATTGACGATATTTTTGTCATCCAGGATGAAATATCAGCCGCTATCCTGGTGCAACTCAAAACCCAGTTACTCGGCGAGCAGCAATTGGTAACTGCCAAGACCGACACCCGAGCCTATGAGTTGTACCTGCTGGCCAAGCAGCGCATCTACGAACGCAACCAACCAAGCCTGGAGATGGCTGCAAAGCTGCTTGATGAAGCGATTGGTATTGATGCAGCATACGCGCCGGCATATGCACAACTGGGAATTGCCAACATTCTACTGTCCGAACGAAATTACGGTAGCTTGACGCAGCAAAAATCCGGCGAGCTAGCACTTCGGAACCTGAACATGGCCCTACAGCTGGACCCTCAAAATGCAGAGGCTCTTTCCGGTAAGGGTCTGTATTTAAGGCAATATGAATTAAAACATGACGAGTCACTCGAGTTGTTACGTCAGGCCGTGGCCATCAACCCCAACCTGACTGATGCAAACGCATGGTTAGCCAATGGACTGGACGTCAATGGGGAGCTACGGGAGGCGATGCGAATTCGCGAACTGGCTTTCGAACGTGATCCACTTCATGGTCCAACCTTTGGCAATCTGCAACAGAAGTATTCAGTTATGGGTCAAAATGAAAAGGCCATTGAAATTCTAGAGGGTCTGTACGCCTATTTACCCGATGACGCCAACCTACTAAGCCACAGCGCACAGGGCTATCTGATGACCGGTCATTTGGCAGATGCCGCAGATCCTTTTCAAAAAGCTTTCGAAAAAGAGCCGTTAAATGCAGTCAATAAAATATGGTATAGCTTTATGTTATGGAGTACAGGGCAATTTGAGAAGATGGCTGATGTCGCGCCCGATTTTCTGGCAACGATGGCCCTAAACCGACTCAACCGAACTGAAGAGGCCCTGATTCTGGGTAGCCGTGCAGTTAGCCAGGGACAGAATCCAGGTTTCTACTTTAGGGTGTTGATAGAGAATGCGCGTTATGCGGAACTGACAAATTTGCTGGAGTCATTGTGGACCAATCTTGACGATTTTTCTGCGGACTGGCCCGGTGGTCAAGGCTATGGATATAACCCCATGGGGTTTATTGCACATGCTTACCGTGAACAGGGAAATGACGTCATGTTCAACGAGGCCATGCAGAGGTTCCAAACTGCACTGGAAGAGCAAAAAGCTCAAGGCGCCAGCAACTGGCCCAATAGTTTTTCAAACGCCTATTTCGCCATGCTGTCAGGCGACGATGAAACAGCGATCACATGGCTTGAAAAAGGCTTTACACAGGGTGGTTACCTGGAAACTGATACCGTGCATGGACGTGCCATGTTCAAACCACTTTATGGTGACCCACGCTTTGAGGCTGCCAAGTCAGTCATGCTGGACCGTTTGAATATTGAACGTGGAAAACTGGGGCTCGAAGCAATTGAATCATAGCGCATACACCGTAGGGTGGGTAAACGTCACCACCCATCAAGGCCTACAAGCAGGGGGCCGTGTATGAGCATATGTGTATGCCCCGTAGGGTGCGTATATATTTACGCACCGACGACAACCAAACACTACCAGGTTACAAGCCACCAATTTCACGGAGAACTTCATTGAGCTTTTTTGAAGAACTAAAAAGAAGAAACGTCTTCCGGGTAGGTATCGCTTATGCCGTCTCCGCCTGGGTGCTGCTACAGGTGGTTGACCTGGTACTCGAAAACATCGAGGCTCCCGCGCTCGTGATGCAGGTCTTCATGTTGGCACTGGCCATCGGTTTTCCGATCGCCTTGATATTTGCATGGGCTTTTGAGATGACACCCGAAGGCGTTAAACTTGAAAAGCATGTTGATCGAAGTCAATCCATCACCCATAAGACCGCACAAAGAATGAATCGCAATATTATTATTGCACTCGTGATCGCGGTGGCGCTTTTACTGGTGGACAAATTCAGGCCGGAAACTGAAATAGATACTGAGCCCGAATCGGTCAAGGCAGAGAGTGTTGACATTCCGGCACCAGGGCCTGAACAAAAAGAAAAATCAATAGCGGTATTACCCTTTGTCGATATGAGTCCGGAGGGAGACCAGGCTTATTTTGCTGATGGCATCTCCGAGGAAATACTGAATGTCCTGGTTAAAACACACACTCTGAAAGTTGCCGGGCGCACTTCATCCTTCCAGTTCCGGGGTCGTAATGAAGACCTGCGAAAAATTGGTGAGCAACTGGGTGTCGATCACATCCTCGAGGGCTCAATTCGTAAAGCCAATAACCGGGTGCGGATAACGGCCCAGTTGGTGACAGCCAGTGACGGCTTCCATCTCTGGTCTGAATCT
>JAOUCZ010000234.1 GCA_029859505.1 Lysobacterales bacterium
CCGCCTGACGTGACCTTGTCATCAGGATGGTAGCGGTGTGGGACTCATCCAAACCCGGCAAATCATCAGCCATGCTTCATAATGCGTGCCTTCTGGCGGGTCCAGTCACGATCTTTTTCATCGGCACGTTTATCGTGTGCTTTCTTGCCCTTGGCGGTTCCAATTTCGACCTTCACCTTACCCCTTGACCAGTACATGGAAATGGGTACTACAGTAAACCCCTTGCGGTCAACCAAGCCTGTGAGCCGGTCGATCTCTCTGCGGTGCATTAGCAGTCTTCTGGTTCGGGTGGGGTCAGGGTTGATGTGTGTGGATGCCGTCGGCAGTGGATCAATCCTGCAGCCAAACAAAAAGGCCTCATTGTCTTTCAATAGAACATAGCTATCTGCAAACTGAACTCGTGAATCCCGCAAGGATTTTACTTCCCATCCTTCAAGGCTCAAGCCGGCCTCGATCCGCTCCTCGATGTGGTACTCAAAACGGGCCCGCTTATTGCGTGCAATGGTATTGCTGCCGTCCTTTTTTTTGCCTTTTCCGGTCTTTTTGTTCATCTGTGCCTTCCTGCGAATCAGTTAGTTTACTGTGTGTGGCGCAATAGCTCCATGCCATGTCCACCCGGGGAGGCTAATCGTGTAAAATTTTGCGTTCAACGGAAACTGGAATTTATGAAAATAATACGTTCAGCATTGGTCACCTACAGCGCCATGGATATGTACAGGCTGGTGAAAGGTGTTCCTTCCTACCCGCAATTCCTGAGTTGGTGTACATCGACCCAGGTGCACGAACAAAACAGCGAGTTTCAGAAAGCATCATTAACGGTCGTGGTGGCGGGCATCAGGCAGAGCTTTACAACCAACAACACGCTATACACCGGCGAGAAGGTTGAGATGAGATTGCTTGAAGGTCCGTTTAAAAAGCTCCAGGGTGAATGGCGTTTTATTCAACTGGGTGAGGATGGTTGTAAAATCAGCCTGGAGCTCGATTTTGAGATGAACAAGGGTCCGATGGCTACGATGTTCGGTAAGGGGTTTGGTAAGATCGCAGACCGGTTGGTCGATGATTTCTGCAAGCGCGCAGAAAAGGTCTACCCGCTGTGATGACAAAAGCTGATCAACAGCTTATTCAGGTTGAGGTGGTGTTGGCCATGGCTGACCGGCAGGAACTTGTTGAATTGGAAGTCGCTGTTGGTACAACAATTGCCGAGGCCATTTCACAGTCAGGTGTGCCAGGAATGTTTGAATGCTTTGAGTTGAACCTGGAGAATGTTGGTGTTTTTGGCCGCAAAGCCAGTTCGGAACAGATTTTACAGGCGGGTGACCGGGTAGAAATCTACCGGCCGCTAATTGCGGACCCCAAGGAAGTGCGACGGCAGAGGGCACTCAAACAGGCAAAAACCTGACAGTCTGCCGGGCAGCATGATTGCCCGGATCAATCACCGGGCCTTCTACTCCTCGATGGGTATATCGACTGGTACTGTTATAGCAGCAATCTTCAGATCTTTTTCGATAATTCTGAGTTGTGTAACCGCTTCGTTATACGTGTCATATAGCCCGGATCTGACCTGGTGACGGGTGCCCAGGCCTGGCACGACCTGTTCCGCCAAATTTGCCTGGTATCCTTTTGCCCGTACGCTCGCCGCAAATTGAACCGCTTCATCGTGGGTGTTGAATGCCCCCAACTGCAATGTCCAGTTGATGATGCCGTCATCCGTGATTAACTGGGTGCGTTTTGCCGTTTCCAGATCATCAATGTCTGCGACGGCTGATCTTGTTTCAGCCAGGGCCTTGATATCGCCACCAGTTGAATCACCGATACCATCGGTTGCAACCAGTGCATCATTTTCAAATCTCAATGTAACCAGGCGCCGCACCGGTTCACCTCCACGGCGGCTCAACATCGATATATAATCCCAACGATCATGGTGGAACGGATCCTGAACGGCTGGAGTACCCAGAAGGTAAGCGACCTGCTTTTTGCTCATTCCAAGCTGAATCTGGTCCAGGTCTTCCTGCTCATGGGCATTGCCCTGTTGAACATTTTGTTTGTAAATAAGCTTGCAGCCCGTGTTTAATGTAAGCACGGCAATCAGTGCAATAAACAAATACCTGGTCATTTGCTTCCTTTAATGATGACTGATACTAAAGATCAAGGCGGTGAATGATACAATAGTAAGCAGCGCTGAAGAACAGGCGATGTCAATTTAATAGTCAAGAATTCAAATTTAGCAATTAACAGGATATAACAGTGAATGATGGAAACCTCCGTAAAGCGGGTCTGAAAGTCACCCAGCCGAGAAAACGAATACTCGAATTATTGGATGAAGCGGGTAATAAACATGTGACGGCAGATGATATTTATCGTGTCCTGATTCAGGCAGGTGAGGACATCGGCCTAGCTACTGTTTATCGTGTTCTGAACCAGTTTGAGGCAGCCGGGCTTGTGGTCAAGCATAACTTTGAAGGCGGGCAGGCTTATTATGAACTGGATTCAGGAGACCATCATGATCATATGGTTTGTGTTGAAACCGGAACGGTAATTGAGTTTTCCAATGCCGAAATTGAACGGCTTCAGGCGGATATTGCTGCAGAGCATGGTTACGATATCGAAGATCACAGCCTGGTTATTTATGTTCGTCCCAAACAAGACTGACCGATTGGTCGCTCTTCGATGGTAATTTGACGGGTCAGCGGGTTTTTATACTAATCTGTCACTGATCTTGTGTTGAGCAACTCGAGCGCATGAGCCCGGCTTTGCTCTGAAACTTTTCCACTTAACATCCTGGCGATCTCATCGACCCTGGCGGTCTCATCCAGCAGGGTTGTTTCCACCTGTGTGGATCCTTCGCCGATAGCCTTGCTTACCTGCAACTGATGAGTTGCGCATACTGCGACCTGTGCCAGGTGGGTTACACAGAGAGCCTGGCTATTACCTGACAAACGTTTCATCAGCTTACCGACGGCATTGGCGGTTTCTCCGCCGACACCTGCATCTACTTCATCAAAAATCTGGGTGACCTGATCGCCTCCACCACTCGCTGCAACCTTAATAGCGAGACTGATTCTTGATAGTTCTCCGCCCGATGCAATCTTGCTCAGGGGTCCGGGCGGCAGGCCCGGGTTGGCGCTGATCAGGATCTGTGTTTCGTCGTCGCCGCGCAGAGACGGCCTGGACTCGGGGACGAGTGTGACAGCCAGTTCAAAAGTACCACCAGCCATACCCAACTCAGCCATCAGTCCGGTGACACGTGTTGAGAGTTCTGCCGCATGTTGTTTACGCTTCGTATGCAGTCTGACGGCTGCAGACCGGTATGTATCCAGCCTTTTCTGCAGTTCTGCCTGCAATTGAATTCGATGTTGCTCTGAGCCGCTTGCTTTATCAATACGCGAGGTTAGTGCCTGCATTACACCCTCAAGCCCTTCCATACTGACATGGTGTTTGCGCGACAGGTCATGCAGTTGTCCAAGGGTATTGCTGAGTTCTTCAAAGCGGGCTGGGTCCAGGTCAAGCCTGTCGCGTGCAATGCGCAGCGAACTGACGGCCTCTCCGCAGTTGACCACAGCCTCTTGCAACATCTTGCTGGCATCGTTGATGTCCGAATCGAGAGATTCAAATTTCTGCAAGTGAGCCAATGCGGTGTTGAGGTCTGAATTAACGCCATCGTGATCCACAGAAGATACGGGGTCCAGCATTTCTATACTAAAAGTCAGTGCCTCCAGTAATGAATCGCCCGCGGCCAGACGGTCATGCTCGATTTGCCTGGCTTTCAAAGATTCTGCAGACAGGTCATGTTGTTGTAGCTCGGCCAACTGGTAATTCAGAAACTCCAGTTCAGCGTCAGACAGTGCAGCATCCTGTGTCAGTGCGTCCAGTTCGCTGGCGGTTTGTTGCCACTGATCAAAAGATTTCTCCAGAAGGGATATCTCATTGGCGTAATTGCCGCTGCCATCTAACAGCCGGAACTGTTCTGATGTCCGGGTCATTCTCAGGTGTTCATTCTGGCCATGGATTTCAACCAGCTTCTGACCGAGAGACTGAATTTGCGCCACAGTTACCGGTGTTCCGTTGATATAGGCGCGTGACCGGCCATTGCTGTTGATCGTTCGTCGTAATAAGCAGCTATCATCGGAAGCCAGGTCAGACTCCTCCAGCCAGTCCCGGGCATTCCTGTTGTCTTCTACGGAAAACTCCGCCGTCAACTCGGCACGATCTGCCCCGGCGCGCACCCATGCCGCATCGGAACGGTCTCCAAGTAAAAGGCCCAGTGCATCCACCAGTATCGACTTGCCGGCACCGGTTTCGCCCG
Source organism: Lysobacterales bacterium (assembly GCA_029859505.1). GTDB lineage: Bacteria > Pseudomonadota > Gammaproteobacteria > Xanthomonadales > SZUA-36 > SZUA-36. Next base: position 4,304 of record JAOUCZ010000234.1, read on the forward strand.
TAATTGCGGTAAACCCGTTCTGGATGTCCAGTTCAAGTGTTGGCACGATCGCAAAGTTCTGGATATGAAGGTGATTGAGCATTTCCGGCAGTATCTATAGTTTTAATTAGGCTATTAGTCTGTCGATTTTTCACAACAGGTCATGTTAAATCGGACAGGCGCCTAGTATCGCTTCTTGAATCGCAGTTGCCAATCCCCATATCTGGGCGTGAAAGCAAAGTATAGGAAAAATAGCATCCCGTAATCCAGGAGCAAGGACACAATGACTGCGCAAAATGATGATGTAAACACGATCCAGGACAATGAAGAGGGCTTAGCGGAACAGCCTGAAGCTAGCGTTGAAGAAGCACAATCTGATGACCCGGTAGAAACACTCGAGTCCGAATTACAGGCAGCACAGATTGAAGCAACCGAAGCCAGGCAGGACATGTTGCGAATGCAGGCCGATATGGACAACCTGCGTAAGCGTCTGATTCGTGAGCACGAAAAAACGCGACTTCGTACACTCGAGCGATTTATGGGCGACCTTTTGCCGGTACGTGACAGTCTTGAACGTGGACTTGAAGCAGCAAGTGACCCTGCCGCAACGGTTGAAGCGCTGACGGAAGGAAAGCAACTGATCATGAAGATGCTGAACAAGGCAATGGGTGATCACGGTTTGAAGACCATTGACCCGGCCGGTGAGACATTTGATCCTGAAAAGCATGAAGCATTGACCATGATGACTTCGGATCAACACGACGAGAATACGGTTATCGATGTGATCGAGAAAGGTTACCAGTTGCACGATCGGCTTATAAGGCCGGCAAAGGTTGTTGTCTCCCGGAAGCCCTGAATGATGCTTGAAGACTGGTTCAGGGCGTAACACTGACGCCAAAGTATTGAAAAGCATGGGGCAGGCCCCATGTTTGAAACATCAAATTTTAATGTACTTTTTTGGAGAGTTTAAATGGGTAAAATCATAGGAATTGACCTTGGCACGACCAATAGCTGCGTTGCAGTTATGGAAGGTGGTGAGCCACGGGTTATCGAAAACGCAGAGGGTGATCGCACTACGCCTTCAATCGTCGCATTCACCAAAGATGGTGAAGTATTGGTAGGCCAGTCAGCCAAACGTCAGGCTGTAACCAACCCAACCAACACACTGTTTGCCATCAAGCGTCTTATCGGGCGTAAGTTTGATGAAGACGTGGTGCAGAAAGACATCGATCTGGTCCCATATAAGATCGTTAAAGCCGACAATGGTGATGCATGGGTAGAAGCCGGCGGCAAGAAAATGGCCGCACCGGAAGTATCAGCACGCGTCCTGATGAAAATGAAGAAAACCGCTGAAGATTATCTCGGTGAAGAAGTTACCGAGGCCGTCATCACGGTTCCTGCGTACTTCAATAATCACCAGCGCCAGGCAACCGAGGATGCAGGTAAGATTGCAGGCCTTAAGGTTCGCCGTGTGATTTCAGAGCCGACAGCAGCGGCACTGGCCTTTGGTGTCGACAAGAAAGGCGGCGAGCGTAAAGTTGCTGTCTATGATCTCGGTGGCGGAACATTTGACGTTTCAATCATCGAAATTGCTGATGTTGATGGCGAGCATCAGATTGAAGTGCTGTCTACCTCCGGTGATACCTTC
>JAOUCZ010000042.1 GCA_029859505.1 Lysobacterales bacterium
CCGCTACAGCCTGGTAAAGCATGCGTTTCACCCAGGTCAGTTCACTATTGCCGGCGTTGTTTGCAGGACCGGAGTCAGCCACCACCCAACCATCGGTCTGGACCAGCCAGGCACGGGTATTCTCGGGTACGGTCTTGGTGAGCCACTGCGAAACACCATCATCGCGACTAAGTAATTCCAGCCACTGCCCCTTGTGCCGGCCATTGAGGGTGCCAGCGTATCGTTCATATGAAATTCCCTGCATGGTAAAAGCCGGGGCCACTGCCCCGATGCTGATGCGTTCAACATCACCGGGCAGGGTCAGCTCGACCGTATAACCATCGGTATCATCCATCCAGGCAGCATTGAGTCGCGTACCGTTGCCTCCCTGGCTATTAAGCGTCAACGGACCGGGGGCCTCGCTGGAAATCATATAACTGAACTGTCCCCGGTTACTTTGTACGTACAGCATCACGCCTGCCGCCTGGCTGACATCACTCGCGCCGGTATTGTATGCAGTTGCCCTGACCTCCCCGGGGTCGGTTACTTTGACCGCAAGATAAAAATGGCTTCCATAACGGCCTGCCAGCAATTCCAGCTTTAATAACCCTTTGGGGGATTCAAATGAAAGATTCTGGTTGACCTCCGGCCAATCCGTTAAGTATCCGTCCGCAATGGGCTCCATTGCCAGTTGACGTAATGGCAGAGCCTGGCCGCGAGCAAGCCTGAGTTCGGCCTGATACTCCTGCGGCAAGACCGTTGTTAGCGTCTGGCCGGATGCCAACAGCGAATTTTCCTCGGCCTGACGTAAAAAGTTCTCCAGTTCCTGTACCAGTTTCCAACCCGACCATGGCAGCAACAGGGTCAGCAGGGACAATGCCAGTAACTGGTTTCTTAATCGCATTCCAATTGCCGGTATTCAGCCTGCGGAACCATTCCAGCGGTAACCTGCACCATAGACTGTATCCAGTTTGTCGAAAGATGCATCGCTTTCCTTAAATTTTCGCCTGATCCGTTTTACGTGGCTGGTAATGGTCTGGTCATCAACAAGTATATTCGCATCATCCATCAATTGCTGACGTGACCGGACACTCCCGGGGCGGCGGGCCAGTGAATGGACAATCCATAATTCGGTTACTGTCAACGGAACGTCATTTCCATTGAACTGTACTTCCATGCGGTCAGTTGACAAGCGCAGGCTGCCACGTTCCATCCAGGTTTCGGTGTTTTGCTCACCGGACAACATTTCAACCCGGCGGAACAGTACAATTATCCGGGCCATCAGGTGCGGCAGACTGATGTCCTTGGTGAGGTAGTCATCAGCACCCAGTCTTAGACCGGAGATTACATCAGGGTCTGAATCCCTTGCTGTGAGGAACATGATTGGTAATACCCGCGACATGGACCTGAGCTCCCTGCACAACTCAAAACCACCCTCAACATCATCACCCAGTCCGACATCAATGATCACCAGATCAGGCAGTCGATACCGAAAGGCGTCCAGCGCACTTTTGCGATCACCATATCCGGTTACCTGGTAACCCTGGCGGCGCAGAGCATCCTCAAAATTGCGGCGAATGGCAATTTCGTCTTCGACAATAGCAATATGTCTCGGCATATCTGCCCCTTATGTTACTTATCCAGGCACGCTACGTGTAGCGGCAACCCTAGTTTAAGGCCTCCGGGCCCGAGCGTGTATCCGTGAGAGAGGTATTGCCATATTTCTGCCCTATTTAGGTCTGATTCTTTCTGATTTCAGCCACGGCAAATGCATTTTAAAGCCGTTTAATACCAACTAAACCAACCAAGGGAATCAGAACATGCCCGAATCTTTAAAAACAACCACCAACAGCAAACGGCCCCAGCATGGATCAATCCGTGACGAACTTGAGAAACAGGCCTGGATTCAAAACCCCGGGCTTGCCCATCGAATGAGTAAATGGCAATTGAATGAGGATCATCGAAATACTTCCTGGCACCAGAGCGCACGCCGGATAAAAAGCTGGCAGGACCGCACCCTGCTGACAGTTATTGCCATTTTAATCGTGCTATTTGTGATTCGGACCGAAACCGCTATTGCAGATGACCAGGTATGGGGCCTGGAGATGAAAAGTGACGCGGGTGTATTTACTGAACTGGCGGTAAACACTGATATTCAACTTGCTATAACCGGACTGGTGGCACGTGTCGAAATCACACAACAGTTCAGCAACCATGGCAGCCATTGGGCGGAAGGCGTTTACCGGTTTCCGTTACCTGAGGGTGCCGCTGTCGACCGAATGCGAATCAAAGTAGGTGAGCGTCTGCTGGAAGGTGAAATCCAGGAGAAGGAAAGCGCCCGGCTAACATACCAAAAAGCCAAGGAGGCGGGCCAGACAGCCACTATTGTAGAGCAACACCGTCGCAATCAATTCGAAACACGGCTGGCCAATATTGGTCCGGGCGAAGTCATCGAAATCACCATCGGTTACCTGCAGAACGTAAGCTACAGTGATTTCACCTATAGCCTGCGTTTGCCCATGACATTTACACCGCGCTGGGAACCCGGCCGCTCACAAACTCAAAACCAGGTTGGCGTCACATCATCCGCACCGCTGTTGGTACCCGCAAATTCCGGCAGCGGGCACCAGCTCAAACTGCATGCCAGCCTTATTAGTTCTGTTCAATTTGCCGCGATTGAAAGCCGCTATCACGATGTAGATATACGTCAGGTTGAAGACGGATACACCATTGAACTTCTCAACCCCGATGAAGTGAGTGACCGGGACTTTGAATTGAGTTGGACGCCCTCACTCCAGTCCCGTCCCAGTGCTTCACTAACCACGTTCAATGACGGTGAATCAGTCTATGCCCAACTGATGCTGGCTCCACCCCTGGCAGATTCAATCACCCCCCAGGCCAGAGAGGTGATACTTGTTATTGATACCTCCGGCTCCATGGAAGGTGCCTCACTTCCACAGGCAAAAGCCGCACTTCAGCATGCCCTCGAATCTCTCAGCAGCGATGATTATTTCAATCTCTTGCAGTTCAACTCCGAAACTGAGTTACTTTTCGAAGAGTCTGTACCGGTGACAAAAAGCAGTCTGTATGTCGCAAGAAATTTCATCAGCGGACTTCAAGCCAATGGCGGTACCGACATGGCACCAGCACTGAAAGCCGCCCTGTCCCTGCCGGAGGTTTCTCAACTGATGCGCCAGGTGGTATTTATCACCGATGGTGCCGTCGGGAACGAACACGAACTCTTGCAAAGGGTGGCCGGGGATCTTGGTGACAGCCGCATGTTCACAGTAGCCATCGGTCATGCGCCTAACAGCTGGTTCATGCGTAAGGCCGCTGAAATTGGGCGGGGCAGCTATGTTCATATCGGTAAGCCTGATGAGGTCGCGCAACAGATGTCCGCACTATGGGGCCGAATTCGTTTACCCGCCCTGACAGATATATGCGTCGAGTGGGGTGATTCCGCAGAGTATTACCCTGAAATCATTCCTGATTTGTATGCAGGAGAACCGCTGTGGTTACTTGCCCGCCTGCCATCAGAACCCACCATGATCGGTCTGTGCGGTGACCTCAATGGAGCGGACTGGAACCTCAATGTCAATGGTTGGGACGCAGCCAGAAGCGGCCCCGCTGAAGACAACCTGGCCAAGCTGTGGGCACGTAAGAAAATCGAAGCTCTGGAAGATAGCCTGATGTTTGGTGCTGATCCTGAGTTAACCCGCTTGAACATTACCGGACTGGCGCTGGATTATGGCCTGCTAACACGTCACACAAGCCTGGTCGCCGTCGACAAAACGCCTCGTCGCAAACACGGACAACCACAGGCAATGACCAACGTACCAGGCCTATTGCCCGCCGGAAGCCCCGCACGGCTTGCAGGTTACCCGAACACCGCGACTGGTTGGCTCGCACAATTATTGCTTTCTGTATTTGTACTGCTGCTGGCAACTTCCATGCTGCTGTTCAGCAGCAGTCATTTACCAATGACGAAGGTCGCAAACTTTGGGTGCAAGACATCATTTCGTGAATTGATCAGGGACTTCAGGGCTTGGTAGTGAACCTCCACCAGCTACTAAGACGTCACTGGTTATTGGCGGCGGTGAGTATCATCGCCGCCTTCTTTTCTTTCGATGCACTATGGATCCCGGTCAAAGCTGAGCTCGCCCAGCACCTATTGGAAAGAGCCTGGTTGCGGACACTCGAGGGTGAACCCGATGCAAAACCCTGGCCATGGGCGGATACCCGTGCGGTTGCAATACTGGAAGTGCCGCGTCTTGGTATGCGGGAGATCGTGCTGGAAGGCAGTTCAGGCCGTAATCTCGCCTTCGGGCCAACACTGGTTAATACCGGCGGGTTTAATGACACATCAGACCGGGTGCTCAGTGGACATCGTGATACACATTTCAAGTTTCTGAAAGACCTCAAAAACGGTGACCTGCTTCGTCTGCGCACCTCAAAAGAAATACGAGACTACCGCGTAAGCTGGCAGGAAGCCGTTGACAGCCGTGAGCAGCAGTTGCTGATTGATGACAGCGTCGATCGATTAACCCTGCTGACCTGCTATCCCTTTGATGCAGCAACAGCAGGTGGCCCCCTTAGGTGGGTTGTAACAGCCCTCCCAGAATCGTAAGGTGCGCTATTTATAACGCACCGTTTCATACTAAAAAGGGAAAACCCTACGGCGATTGCCCTTCGATGCTTTTGCGCATCCCGGCAATGGTCTCGGCATAATCTTCGGTACCAAAAATCGCGGAACCGGATACAAAGGTATCAACACCGGCACGGGCAAGGCTGCCTATGTTGTCCACCGTGACCCCGCCATCAATCTCGAGCCGGATATTCTGATCCGTCGCATCGATCATGCTTCTGACACGGGCAATTTTATCCATTACATACGGGATAAAGCTCTGGCCGCCAAAACCGGGGTTCACCGACATCAGCAATACCATATCGAGTTGTTCAAGGGCCCAGTCCAATACACCTAAGGGTGTGGTTGGGTTAAATACCAGGCCTGCCTCGCAACCATTCTCCTTGATAAGGTTGATGGTACGATCTACATGGATGCTGGCTTCCGGGTGAAAGGTGATCATACTCGCCCCGGCCTTTGCAAACTCCACTACCAACTCATCAACCGGCTGCACCATCAGATGAACATCGATCGGGGCCGTAATACCGTATTTACGCAGGGCCTTGCACACCATTGGACCAATGGTCAGGTTTGGTACGAAATGGTTGTCCATCACATCAAAATGGACCCAATCCGCTCCGGCATCGAGAACGGCCTGGGTATCTTCACCCAGGCGGGCGAAATCAGCCGAGAGAATAGAAGGGGAAATAACACTCTGTTGCTTCATGATAGTCTCCAGTCTGGGTCAGGGAGCCTCTGAAAAACTCATGTTTAAAGTATATCGTGAATCTAAAATTATGGGGGAGTTTCACAAACTATTTTATTGCCCTTGATGCCTTTATCCTGTCATAAGCACCATTGATCTCACGCACCCGTTTTTTTGCCATCTCCATTACCTCATCAGGCAGACCCTGTGAACTCAATTTGTCAGGGTGATACTGAGAAACCAATTTGCGGTAAGCCCTTTTCACTTCCTGTGCACTTGCATCGGTCTTGAGGCCCAACACAGCATATGATTGTGACAATGGCTGGGGCTTGTTGACTGCCGGCTTGTGTTTGCGGGAGTTGGGACGGTAGTGAGCCTGGGGTTCGGCTTCACGTGCGCGTAACATGGCGATATACACATTGATGGGTATTTTCAGTACGGTTCGCACGCGCTCCAGGATGGCATCCTCACCCACGCTCAACATACCATCGGATACGGCGACTTCGAGTAATAGCTCCATAAACATGATCCGCAGTTCATAACGAAGTTTGGAGCGCGTGGCAAACTCATGTAACTTGCCGTGAAGATCAAAGTCCGGGTCCTTGCCCTGTTGGAAGAAATAAATCGCTTGCTGTCTTTCCTTCTCATTGAGTTGCAGTCGCTGCATCAACTCTTCAGCCGCTTTAATTTCTTTTTTAGTAACCCGCCCGTCCACCTTGCTGATGTGGCCGATAGTAGAGAACAAAGCACAGAAAAATGTATCGCGTGTGCGGTTATTGCCGCTTAGTCCTGACAAGAACCGGTCCACTATGTGACCGAGGAAAACGCCGAATATTGCACCCACAATACCCCCGCGCATCAGGCCGATGATGCCGCCAATCAACTTTCCCCACCAGTTGCCGGGAATCCTGAAACCGGAGTAATTCATTAACGCAGTTTTTCCTATTCGAAGCCAGCAGCTGGCAAGTATATAATTGCACTTTAGCCCGTCACAGTAAAAAAAGGAACAATGTGATGAATACTTCTTCCGTAGCAGACACCCCGGCGTACACTACCGACATGCTCGATTGCCTGACTTTGATTCACCAGGGCAAGGTGCGTGACAGTTTTGTCCTTGATGAAGACTATATGCTCATCGTCGCATCCGATCGTCTGTCGGCTTTTGATGTGGTCCTGCCCGACCCGGTTCCCGGTAAGGGTGCGCTGCTAACCAGGGTATCCAACTTCTGGTTTGAAAAAACGCAGGGTATTATCGACAACCATTTGACAGGAGTGCCAATAAGCGACGTCTTCGCCGATCCCCGGCTTATCGCTCTGCTTGAAGACCGTTCAGTTGTTGTTCGCCGCCTCAAGCCGTTGCCGGTGGAGGCCATTGTTCGTGGTTATCTGATCGGATCGGGCTGGAATGATTATCAGCAAACAGGCTCCGTATGCGGCATTCCACTGCCAACGGGCTTAAGACAGGCTGATAAACTACCGGAGGTGTTGTTCACACCATCAACCAAGGCGGCCGCCGGTGATCATGATGAAAATGTTGATTTCGCGGCCATAGTTGATTTGATCGGCGAAGATTTGGCTTACCAGGTCAGGGACGCCAGCATCAGGATCTATGAGTTTGCGGCCCGTTACGCGCTTGAACGCGGCATTATTATCGCCGACACCAAATTTGAGTTCGGCCTTGATAAGGACGGTAAGTTGTATCTGATGGACGAGGTCCTGACACCTGACTCCTCCCGTTTCTGGCCAAAGGATAGTTGGAAACCGGGAACCAGTCCACCCAGTTTTGACAAACAATTTGTACGTGACTACCTGGAAACATTGGACTGGAACAAACAGGCACCCGGTCCGCTTTTGCCACCTGAAATCATTGAAGCCACCGTGCAGAAATATGCGGAGGCCTGTCACATATTGACCGATGACGCCTGATTAACAGACCATTTTCGTGTATCTTTGAAATAAATTTCGGCAAATTCTGGTCTAGTCTCTAATAGGGCTGACTTGTTCCTATTTACTTTTCTGAATAAAGGTGCGCGTTGATGATGTTTTTTTCTGGCAGAAACACCAATACCTGCAAGCTGTTTTCCTTGCTGCTACTTGGCAGTGTAGCGATATTGTCTCCTCCGTTCGCACTGGCGACCACTCACACTGTCGAGGTTTTGGATCCCAGGTCATTCAGTCCCAGTTCACTTACCATTGAGGTTGGCGATACTGTCCGCTGGACCAATGCATCCGGTGGTATGACACACAACGTCACGGCGGATGATGGCAGTTTCAGATCATCTACAAGTCCGAGCTTCACTTTTGAAATGACTTTTAATTCGGTTGCTGAGATTCTTTACCATTGCACCATTCACAGCACTTCGGCCGCTACCGGGGGAACTGCAATGAACGGCAGTATTAATGTAGTTGCCGCCTCAGGGACAGCAGATGTCAGTGTTGAATCGATCAATGCAGTCGATGGGGCCTATGAGGCCGGTGAAGATTTCAGAGTGATGGCCACATTGAGAAATTTGGGCGATGGCAACTCCGGCGCGTTCAATGTCAGTTTCTATGCCTCACCGGATAGCAATGTATCAAGCGGCGATACTCTTCTTGGCACCAAAAACATTAGCAACCTGGCAGCAGGTGAAAGCGAGAATATCGATGAAAGCGTGGACCTGCCGGAAAACCTGACCGCCGGTGATTATTTTATCGGTGCCATCATTGATCTGAACGACTCCGACCTGGGTAACAATGGCAATGCGGATGCAACACCCATATTCGCCTTCACCCAGTTCATCATGAACGCAGGTCTGAATGACGCCTGGTATGACCCGGCCACCGATGGTCAGGGTTTCTTCATTACGGTTTTTCCAGATTTGAATTTTGTGACCCTGGCCTGGTTCACATATGACACCGAACTGCCACCGCTGGATGCAACCGCTAACCTGGGCGACCCCGGTCACCGCTGGATGACGGCATTCGGCGTAATAGAGAATGACAGGTCAGTTATGAATATTGAGTTTACTTCCGGCGGTATCTTTGACACCCCCAGTGTGGTCACGCGAACCGATCCCGTTGGTGCAGATGGCACGTTGACGATTAAATTCGATAACTGTACTGAAGGTTCAATTGACTACGATATCATCACCATCAACGAGCAGGGAACGGTTCCCATACAACGCGTTGCCAATGACAATATTGCGCTTTGTAACGCACTCTTGAGGGAATCCCAGTAAGTTGGCTAACTAAACTGGAACTGAAAACCGGACCAGAAACGGCGAATCAATCGGCCTGCGAATCAATCAGCCAGTGATGCTTCGTAAACTTCCGCGTCCTTGAGGCCATCCAGTTCTTCAGTGTCAATGAGTTCCAGTTCAAATAACCAGCCATCATCATAAGGATCGGCATTGATGAGTGCAGGATCGGTTTCGAGGTCTTCATTAATCGCGACCACCCGGCCCGACACCGGTGCAAAAATATCCGAGGCGGCTTTAACCGATTCCACAACCGCACAGGGGTCACCCTGGCTAATTTCATCACCAACAACCGGCAACTCAACAAATACAAGGTCTCCGAGCGCTTCCTGGGCGTGATCACTGATGCCGATACGCGCGTTGCCGTTGTCCTCGACACTCACCCACTCGTGAGATTCCGTATATTTCAAATGCGATGGAATATTACTCATTGTGTTCTGCCCTTTGCATAAGGTTGGACCAATAGTTTCAGTTGATATCAGAATTCTAGCTGTTAAATGACACCCTCGCAAACCATACCGTTGCGGGCGAATGGCGGTCTTACGATGCCGCATTCCAGTAGCCTGCCACGGATATCTACCTGACAGGCACCAGTCGCACTTACAGGAATCCGCGCCAACGCAATGGCCTTTTGCAAAGTGGGAGAGAAACTACCACTTGTCGTCACACCCTCACCAGCATCGGTAATAATCCGCTGCCCGGGTCGTAATACACCACGATCTTTAAGTACCAGGCCAACCAGCTTATTCTCGACACCTTGTGTTTTTTGATCCAGTAAGGCTTTCTTACCTATAAAATCGCGGTCATCCTTCATTCCCAGGGTCCAGCCGAGCCCCGATTCAAGTGGTGTGACATTTTCATCCATATCCTGACCATACAGATTCATACCCGCTTCAAGACGCAGGGTATCCCTGGCACCCAGGCCGCAAGGCGCGACACCGGCAGCCAGTAATTGATCCCAAAGGACCACTGCTGCTTCTGCCGGCAACGAGATTTCAAAACCGTCTTCACCCGTGTACCCGGTGCGGGCAATGAATATGTCACCGAATTGCCCTGCACTAAATGGCTTTAACTCTGCCGCATTGAGCGCGTCACCCTCAGGCAACAGGGCCAATACTGCAGCACGTGCCTCGGGACCCTGAACAGCAATCATGGCCAGTTCAGGCTGCTCCGTAACGATCACATCAAACGCCCTCGCCTGCTGCTCAATCCACGCCATGTCCTTATCGTGGGTGGCAGCATTAACTACCATTCTGAAATAGGTTTCATCAAGAAAGTAAGTTATCAGGTCATCAATTACACCACCCTTTTCATTCAGCATACAGGTGTAAAAGGCCCGTCCGGGGGAGTTTAGCTTGGCAACATCATTGGCCAGCAGATAGCTGAGAAAATGCCGCGCCTGGGCACCGTTGATATCCACCACCGTCATATGTGAAACATCGAACATACCGGCGGCCTGTCTTACTTTATGATGCTCTTCAATCTGCGATCCATAGTTGATCGGCATCTCCCAACCACCAAAATCCACCATACGGGCACCGGCAGCAACATGTGCGTTATACAAAGGGGTATGTTTTAACATCAGCTGAATCTCTTCCGAAAGGGTGACCAATATAACCACCAGGTAAAAAAAAGCAATGCCGGAATTCTACTCCAATCCAACGGGATAAACCCTGCCACCACCCGGATATAAATGAAATATACCCTGGCCATTTCAGTTCTTAATGCATACCAATGGAACCGGACGGGTGCTTCTGTGTAACCATGGTGTAGTAACCTATGTAGGAACACCGTCTGAATTACACCCCAACAGAAGAAAAATATGAGCGCATTGAACTCGAAGTTACTATCCATGGCAATGGTTTTTCTGGCACTGGGAATACAATCCTGTAGCCATGCTGTGAAACCGGACCTGAAACGCCTTTACGAACAGAACAGAACGGTCGAGCAACCACCGGTCGTATTAATTCACGGTACGATGGGCTCCAGGCTTGCGGACATCAACAGCGGCAAAGAGGTCTGGCCCGGCAAACTGTCCGACCTGCTGTTTTCCAACTACGAGGATATTGCACTCGATATTGATCCTGACAGTCTGTTGCCCAAAGAGTCTTCTTTGAAAACAACAGGCATTCTTGACACCGTTGTCGGTAAAGATTTTTATGCGGGAATTACCGACACCCTGGAATCAGCTGGCGGTTACCAGTACGCAAGTGTTGGTGTGACCCAACCTTCATCGGCACGTAACTATTACGTATTCACCTATGATTGGCGTCAGGATAATGTCCAGACTGTCCGTGAACTTTTGCAATTTATCGAACAGATAAAGCTGGACTACGCTAACCCGGAACTGAAAGTTGACCTGGTTGCTCATTCAATGGGCGGGCTTATCGCCCGCTATTACCTCAGGTATGGCGATGAGGACACACTGGATGATAACGATTTTGACGTCAACCTGAGTGGTGCAAGAAACGTACGCCGGATCATCCTGCTGGGCACCCCCAACCTCGGTTCTGCAGGAGCACTTCACTCCTTTATCAGCGGTATCAAGGTTGGTGCACGTACCATTCCTACCGAAGTGGTGGCCACCATGCCCAGTGCGTATCAACTGTTTCCGCATGCACTGAATGACTGGATTGTCGCAGCCTCCGGCAAGCCACTTAACCGTGATCTTTTTGATATAGATATCTGGAAACGGTTTCAATGGTCAATATTTGATCCTGTCGTACGGGCCAGAATCATGAAGGGTTTTGAAAATGAGGCAGACGGACTCGCCCACATTGATTTGCTCGAGCAATATTTTGAAAAACACCTCGAGCGTGCCAGGCGTTTTGTTTGGTCACTGACAGTTCCACTTCCAGATCAACCCTACAAGCTTATCGTGATGGGAGGTGATTGCGCACTAACGCCCGCGCGTATTGTTGTTGAAGAGGTCAACGGAATATCTGAAGTCCGGCTTTGGCCCAAAGAGATCAAACAGCCCGTTACGGGCGTGGATTACGGCAGGGTGATGCTTGAGCCGGGTGATGGTACGGTAACCAAAGCCTCATTGCTGGCGAGAGAGTCACTTGACCCGTCGGTACCGCGGCATAAATGGGTTTCTTTCCCGCTGGACCACCCGATTTTTCTGTGTGAATCACATACCGCACTCACCGGCAATATAACTTTTCAGGACGCCTTGCTGCATACATTGCTGTCTCTGGATGTTGACTATTAAGATGGCGCAGCTGTGCATGCAGGATTCATCGGATCATTGCTATCTGTAGTTTCTTCCCTGCTCTGCAGAACACGACTACATCAAACGATAGACGCCCACGACTGCCGGCGTGATATATTGATTCTTTTTAACAATATGGAATCGGCCAAACAATATGGGTAATCGACTTTCTAAAATCTACACACGCACCGGTGACAAGGGCACAACCGGTCTGGGCGATGGATCACGCGTCGACAAAGACGATCTACGGGTGGAAACCTTTGGTACCGTTGATGAGTTAAACAGCATGGTGGGCCTGATATTGGCTAGCGAAATCGATGACTCAGTACGTACCTGTCTTACAAGAACACAGCATGAACTGTTCGACCTGGGTGGCGAGTTGTGTATGCCAGGCTACAAACTGGTTCCGGAACCTTGTGTTGATCAACTTGAAACCGACCTTGATCATTTCAATGAAGACCTGCCGCCATTAAAGGATTTCATACTGCCTGGCGGTTCTGAGCCTGCCGCCCGTTGTCACCTTGCACGCACGGTTTGCCGGCGCGCTGAACGCTTGATGGTATCTCTCGCAAAAGTTGAAGATATTAACGAGATCAGCCTGCGCTACCTGAATCGTTTGTCGGACCTTCTATTTGTTCTCGCCAGGGTGCTAGCCAGGGCAAACGGTGGCAAAGAGGTCATTTGGGTACATGGCGACAAACGTGGGAAAGCAGATTAGTCTTTATCCGGTCTGTTGGTTTGTTAAGGCCTGCAATGCACCTTTTTTGAATTGAACCAATAAATACAAAGAGGAATACGAATGGATCACGCTACACTGATAGTCTTACTGGCGTTACTTCAATATGTCTGGTTCACCGCCCGTGTTGGACTGGCACGTGGAAAATACAATGTCAACGCGCCGGCATGTGATGGTGATGAAGCCTGGAATCGTTTATTCAGGGTTCAGCAAAACACCCTGGAACAACTGATTGTCTTTATTCCGGCAACCTATGCTTTTGCCTTTTATATGAGTGAAATATGGGTTCTGATACCCGGCCTGGCATTCCTGGTTGGCCGGTTCTTATATTCCCTCGAATATGTAAAAGACCCGAAAACCCGCACACCGGGCATGGCCATTACATTGTTGTCAAATGTGGTGCTGGTGTTGGGTGCACTTTTTGGTTTGGTCAGGGTAATGTTTTTCAGTTAATTGCTGCTAACCCGAAGCGCAGTCATCCCGGCGCAGGCCGGGGTGACTGCGCCTGTTCTTAGTACGTCATTTGAAGCTATTAACCCAGCTGTGGAAAATGAAAATCTGCGCCTTTGCGGATACCCGTATGCCAGCGCTGGGTGACTGCTTTGACCCGAGTGTAAAAGCGTATGCCTTCCGGTCCGTAGATATGGTGATCACCGAACAGTGATGCTTTCCATCCACCAAAACTGTGAAATGCCATTGGCACTGGAATTGGAATATTCACACCGACCATACCAACCTGGATGTTTTGCACAAAATTGCGTGCCGCATCGCCATCACGGGTAAAAATGGACACACCATTGCCGTAAACATGTGCGTTGATCAGGTCAACCGCTTCATCGTAAGAGTTAACACGGACCACGCATAGTACCGGGCCAAAAATCTCTTCCTGGTAAATACGCATATCCGCTTTGACATGGTCAAACAGGCATCCCCCTATAAAGAAACCATCCGGCTCATCAGCGTGTTTATAACTTCGCCCGTCTACAACCAGGTCTGCCCCTTCTTCAACACCCAGGCTCACATAGCCCGAGACCTTTGCATGGTGCTCACCGGTAATCAATGGACCCATTTCGGCACCATTCACATTTCCAGGCTGAATGGAGAGTGCCTTCACCCTGGGTTTCAACTCGGCAACCAGCGCATCCGCAGTTTCATCGCCAATCACCACCGCGACTGAAATAGCCATGCAGCGTTCACCGGCAGAGCCATATGCCGAACCCACCAGGGCATCAACTGCAGCTTCCATCGGAGCATCCGGCATCACGACCATGTGGTTCTTCGCGCCACCAAGTGCTTGTACCCGCTTTCCATTTGCAGAACCGACTTCATAGATCTTTTTGGCAATCGGTGTTGAACCAACAAAGCTGATAGCCTGTATATCTTCATGTGCCAGGATGGCATCGACCGCTTCACGGTCACCATGAACAACATTGAAAACACCGTCAGGAACACCTGCCTGACTGATCAACTCAGCCAGCAGCATGGAAGCACCCGGGTCACGTTCAGAAGGTTTGAGAACGAAAGTATTACCGCACACCAGCGCCATTGGGATCATCCACAGCGGAACCATGGCGGGAAAATTGAAAGGGGTAATGCCTGCGACCACACCCAGTGGCTGCCTGAAGGAGTAGGCATCTACACCAACACCAACACTGTCTGAGAACTCTCCTTTCAGCAATTGTGGTGCACCACAGGCAAACTCAACCACTTCCAGGCCCCGGGTTACTTCCCCCAAAGCGTCATCACGGACTTTCCCATGTTCGGATGTCAGTAAGGCTGCCAGTTCATCCTTGCGCTCTTCAATCAGATTTTTAAGACGAAACATACATCGCGCCCGGCGCAATGCAGGCATTGCCGCCCAGGCAGGAAAAGCAGCAGCGGCAGCTTTTACGGCTTTATCCAACTCCTGGGCAGATGCCAGTGGCACATTTTTCTGTACCTGGCCGGTTGCGGGGTCAAAGACATCACCAAAACGGCCACTCGCGCCTTCAAGAAACTTGCCATCGATGTAGTGCGTCAGTTTTTCCATTAATCTCATGCTCTCAATACTGTTCTGAGTGTTTCAATCGCGTGCTGAATATGACTTTCCTCAAGAATCAGCGGCGGGCTCATTGCGATGGTGTCACCGGTTACACGGACCATCAAATCAGCTTCAAAACATTTTTGAATGATTTCCGCTCCACGCATTCCCGGCTGACCATCAATTGGAGCGAACTCGACAGCACCCATCAGACCATAGTTGCGTACATCAATGACATTCGCCTCACCCTTAAGGGAGTGCAAGGCATCTTCAAATACGGGGGCCATATCAGCAGCACGCTGGAACAGCCCTTCATCGGCATACACCTTTTGCGTTGCTTTACAGGCTGCAACTGCCAATGGATGAGCGGAGTAGGTATAACCATGGAATAGCTCTATGGCCACGCCCGGCTTGGACATAAATTCATTGTAAATGTCATCACGTACAAATACTGCCCCCATCGGCACAGTACCGCTGGTCAGACCCTTTGCCGATGTGATGATATCCGGTGTAACGTCAAAGGCCTGCGCGGCAAAGTTATCACCGAGACGTCCAAAGCCGGTGATCACTTCATCAAAAATCAGCAGGATATCGTGTTTATCACAAATCTCTCGCAATCGCTTCAGGTAACCCTTAGGTGGTATCAGAACACCTGCTGATCCCGCAATCGGTTCAACGATGACGGCGGCCACGTTACCCGGGTCGTGCAGGGTCAGAATATTTTCCAGCTCATCGGCCAGTTCGACACCAAACTCCGGGATACCGCGCGAATAGGCATTGCGGTCAAGCAAATGTGTATGCGGCAGGTGATCCACACCGGGGATCATGGAATTTGAAAACTGTTTACGATTATAGGGAATACCACCAACTGAAATACCACCAAAACCAACACCATGATAGCCACGCTCGCGTCCTATTAGCCGTGTACGTGATGGTTGGCCCCGCTCTTTTTGGTAAGCCAGTGCAATTTTCAGGGCAGTGTCGACTGATTCAGAACCGGAATTTGTGAAGAACACGTGGTTCATTCCTTCCGGTGTGAGGGTGGTCAATGTTTCGGCTATTTCAAATGCCGCCGGGTGACCGAAACCAAAAGGCGGCGCATAATCCATCTCCGCCGCCTGTGTCTGGATAGCCTCAACGATAGCGGGGTGGCCATGGCCTGCATTGCAGCACCACAAACCGGCCACCATATCGAGAATCTCCCGGCCATCCGGCGTGTAGTAGAACATACCGTTGGAACGGGCAACCAGGCGCGGATTTTTCTTGAACGCCCGGTTGCCTGTAAATGGCATCCAGAATGATTCCAAGGATTGGTTTTTTTCACTCATTCTGGCTGCTCCTTACATCAACGTGCCTAACGTGGTTTTCAGGCGGTTTTGAGCGCCTCAACCGCAGGTACATAATCATAACCGAGGTCTCGCGCAACGTCTTTATACGTAACCATACCACGATGTACATTAAGACCTTCAAGCAGATGAGGATCATCCAGCATGGCCTGTTTGGCACCCTTGTCAGCCAGGGCAAGTGCAAACGGCAGTGTTGCATTGTTCAATGCGAAGGTTGAAGTGCGTGGGACTGCGCCGGGCATATTGGCTACACAGTAATGCACAATATCATCAACTACGTAAATAGGATCCTGGTGAGTTGTGGCACGGGAGGTCTCAAAGCAGCCGCCCTGATCGATGGCCACATCGACTAATACCGAGCCTTTTCGCATCATTGAAAGGTGCTCGCGTGTGACCAGTTTAGGTGCAGCAGCACCCGGGATTAAAACACCACCAACAATGAGATCGGCATCCTTGATATGCCTCTCGATTGAATCTGCATTCGAGTAAACCGTCTGTATACGTGAATCAAATGTCGCATCGATGAAACGCAATACACTCAGGTCACGATCAAGGATGACAACATGTGCACCCATACCCACCGCCATCTGGGCGGCATTGAGACCCACGGTACCACCGCCGATGATGACAACCTTGGCTGGCTCAACACCAGGTACGCCGCCGATTAATACACCGGAACCACCATGAGCTTTTTCAAGACACCAGCAACCCGCCTGGATGGATAAACGGCCGGCGACCTCGGACATCGGCGCCAGCAATGGCAGACTGCCTTTATTGTCGGTTACTGTTTCGTAAGCGATACAGGTAGCACCACTCTTGACCAGTTCTTCGGTTTGTGGCGCATCCGGCGCCAGGTGCAGGTAGGTAAACAAGACATGGTCCGGTGTGAGCATGGCGCGTTCAACTGCTTGCGGTTCCTTGACCTTGACGATCATCTCGGCCTTCGCAAATATTGCAGGAGCATCGTTCAAAATCTGTGCGCCAACCGCTACATAATCATCATCTGACATGCCAATGCCGCCACCGGCCTTGGTTTCAACAAAAACCTCGTGACCATGGTTAACCAGTTCGCGAACGGATGCAGGTACGAGACCCACGCGAAATTCGTTATTTTTAATTTCCTTTGGTACACCAATTCTCATGACAACACCTTTAATTATGTTAAAAGACTATTTTATATACAATAAAGCAGTTTTATTCTCTATTGATAATTACTTGATAGTGTTTTAGTCTTCTTAATACCAAATATGTAGTTTTTTCTATGAGCAAGAAGACAAAGAGCCCAAAGGTACTGGATCGAACCGACCGGCGCATACTCGAGTGCTTGCAGGCTGACGGGCGGATATCAAATGTGCAGCTAGCGCGAAAAGTTAACCTCACTCCCACGCCATGTATCGAGCGCGTTAAGCGTCTTGAAAGACAGGGCTACATACGCGGATACACAGCACTGCTGGATCCCGAACTCGTCGATGCAGGCTTGTTGGTATTTGTCGAAATTGATCTGTCACACAAATCACCCGATGCCTTCAGGAAATTTCGTGAAGAAGCCCGTCGCCTGACAGAAATAATGGATTGTCACCTGGTATCCGGAAACTTTGACTACCTGATCAAAGCCCGGGTGAAGGACATGAAAGCCTACCGGAGACTGCTCGGAGATAAAATCTTACCACTGCCAGGTGTCAGCGGTTCGCGCAGCTACGTGGTCATGGAAGAGGTTAAGGAAACCATGAGTCTTTCCTTGTTTTGAGATTCTGTCTCATTTTGAATAATTGACTCTGCATGTCAATCATCAAGCATAATGGTTGGCACCCTGACCCAATTATCAATAATTATAAAAAATCAGAATAACCCTATGAGCACGATCATCATCCAACACGACGACTGTCTACGTCACGACCCCGGGCCCAAACACCCTGAATCCACACGCCGGGTAGAAGCCGTATTGAGCGGACTGGAAGACCTTAAGGGATTACAAAAACTACCCGCACCACTTGCAACAACTCAACAGATCCTGCGGGTCCATCCTGCAGAGTTCTGGGCCGGTATAACCTCGCAGGAACCATCAAAGGGTATCTCTGCAATTGACGCCGACACCTTTCTCAGTAACGGTTCGATTGACGCAGCGCTCCGCGCCAGCGGTGGTTTGTGTTACGCCATTGACCAGCTACTC
Source organism: Lysobacterales bacterium (assembly GCA_029859505.1). Lineage (GTDB taxonomy): Bacteria > Pseudomonadota > Gammaproteobacteria > Xanthomonadales > SZUA-36 > SZUA-36. The sequence goes on from JAOUCZ010000042.1 coordinate 18,032, forward strand.
GCTGGCAAGGCACTCAAGGCCTTTTGCGCTGTAAGACCGCCGGGGCACCACAGCGAACCGGAAACTGCGATGGGTTTCTGCCTGCTCAATCATGTCGCAATCGGTGCTCGTCATGCACTGGAAAACCCCATGATAAACCGGGTCGCAATTGTTGATTTTGACGTACACCACGGCAACGGTACCCAGGCTGTTTTTGAGCATGACCCCGATGTCTTATTTGTCTCCAGCCATCAAATGCCGCTCTACCCCGGAACCGGACAAGCTGACGAAACCGGTTGCGGTAATATATTGAACCTGCCGCTGGCTCCCGGTGATGGCAGCAAAGCATTCAGGAACACCTGGAGAAAGTACGGCTTACCAGCAGTTCATAGCTTTGAGCCCGACCTGATCCTGATTTCAGCTGGTTTTGATGCCCACCAACGTGATCCGCTCGGACAGATTGAACTTCAGGACGCCGACTATCACTGGATAACGGATCAGATCTGTGACCTGGCAATAGACAGCTGCCAGGGACGGGTGGCATCCATACTTGAAGGAGGCTATGACCTGCAGGCACTGGCGACCGCCAGCCGTGCACATGTGCAGGCGCTCTCCTGCTGATTTAAGCTGCAAGCCATAGTAGAATTAACGTCGGTGGCGAAAGTGCGGGTGTAGTTCAATGGTAGAACTTCAGCTTCCCAAGCTGACTACGTGGGTTCGATTCCCATCACCCGCTCCATTTAAATTCAGTATGTTATGCCGCGCCAGACCGACAAGCCCATAACAAATGGTCCACTTATGGACCAATTTGCATTTTGATTTAAACCGAACATACCAAACCAAACCTTTTGGCAATCCTGCATTTGCTCACAATTATGTGTTTTTTAAAAGGAATATGGACCATTAATGGACCATTTATTTTTATTAGCGCAATAAAAAATTATATATGTTTGTTTTATAAATATTTAAATGATTTACATC